>JABFSP010000129.1 GCA_013140565.1 Ignavibacteria bacterium | reverse complement strand
CCGTTTGAAAAGAGAATTAAATTACCCTGTGATAATACAGGGGGGAATGGGTATCGCTGTATCTGACTGGCGCCTTGCAAAAGCTGTATCAGGCAATGGAGCGCTTGGAGTTGTTTCCGGTACTGCCATAAGCAGGATTTTCACATCCAGATTGATGGATGGCGATATTTCAGGCAATGTAAGGCGTGCATTGGCGCACTTTCCTATGCAGAATGCTGTAGAAGAGATTTTGGAAAGATATTACATCCCGGGCGGGAAATTATTAAATGCTCCCTATCGTGCACAGCCTGTATATACAATTAAACCCTCACCTTTTCTGGATAAGCTGACAGTACTTGCCAATTTTACCGAAGTGTGGCTCGCAAAGGAAGGTCATAGCGGTGTTGTTGGTATCAATCTGCTCGAAAAAGTTCAGATGTCGAACCCTGCATCAATATACGGGGCAATGCTTGCTGGAGTTGATTTCATCATCATGGGTGCGGGAATTCCCGTGCAGGTACCTGCAATAATATCAAAACTAATTTCTCATGAAGCTGTGAGTTACAGACTTGATGTCCAGGGTGCAATGCCTGATGATACATATCATATCAATTTTGCTCCTGAAAATATTTTTCCCGAAATACAAAATTTTGCAGGTCCCCTGAACCGACCAAAGTTTGTACCTGTTGTTTCATCTGTCGTTCTGGCGCAGGCGCTTATTAAACGCAGCGATGGGGAAATAAACGGGTTTATTATCGAAGGACCAACGGCGGGGGGACATAACGCGCCGCCTAGGGGAGTATTAAAACTCGATTCAAATTCTGAACCTGTTTATGGCATCAAAGATCTCGTTGACCTTGAAAAAATTAAAGCGCTGGGCCTGCCTTTCTGGCTTGCCGGGGGATTCGGACATCCGCAAAAACTGAAAGAAGCCATAGCGCTTGGAGCGCAGGGAATACAGGTTGGTACTGCATTTTCTTTGTGTAATGAATCAGGGATGGAGTATGAACTTAAACAGATAGTACTTTCGAAAGTAATATCAGGTGACATAAAAGTTATCACCAGCTCAACAATTTCACCTACTGGATTCCCGTTCAAAGTTCTCGGGGTTGATGGAACTGCATCGGATGAAAAAGTTTATAGAACCAGAAAGCGAATATGTGATCTTGGATTTTTGAGGAATGTTGTTATTGATCCGGCAGGAAAGTTAAACTACCGCTGCTCGGCTGAACCTGTTGAAGATTTTGTGCGCAAAGGCGGCAAGGAAGAAGATTCAATTGGCAGAACCTGCCTGTGCAATAATCTTGCTGCAACCGCAGGATTCGCGCAATTACGCCCCGGCAATTTTGTTGAACCGCAGCTTGTGACTTCGGGGGATGATATTGAAACAATAACCAGGCTGATAAAGCCGGGTAAAATTAATTATTCAGCCGTAGATGTTTTAAATTACCTGCTGGGTAAGAGTTAATTTCAAAAAACCGTTACTTATCTAACACCGTTTATTTTTTTGTTATGTAACGCGATCTATCAACCTTACTGTGAGCAAATGTATGCTTTGATGTCAGCTTTTCAGTTTTTTTAGTATTCTTGTTTACAGCAAGACCCATATTGCTCATTTGTTTTGATACGTTCTGGTCATCCCCGGCTTTATCTTTAATCAACTGTTCCATTGCTGATTTATGATCATTAGTCTGTTCCTCTGATACCTTTTCAGTTTTGGCGGGAATCTTATCGCTTCCTGTTACTTTTTTTATATTTGTTTTCATTATATTTTGTGCTTTGTACTTTCTGTTATTAATGAATAAAACATGTTTTATGCCATTTTATTGGTTTTTGGGATAAAACATATGTTCTAATATACAACCTTTATATCTTGCAAGCAAACGGAAGTATTAATAAAAATACTTAATACTACTAAACCCTTGATAGTATTATAATAAAATATTAACTTTGATGCATCACGCGAACGTATCATGCAGAGGCTTAGGTTCCATTTAACTGGAGCTTAGCCTTTTTTTGTTTAAAATTCATTAACTTTTAAATAAATAAAATGAATAAAGAGCGTAAGGTATCTCATAAAGAGACAGATAAAAGGAAGGAATCCGAAAATAAGCTGGTTCTTTCATATATGACACTACGAAACCTTATTGGTTTCAGCGGATTTTTGCTGCCGGTGATACTGATTTTTTTCACAAAAAGTAATGATCCCTCAAAATTTATACTTCCCACCATAAGTGAATACTATTATACAAACAACGGGGATATTCTGGTTGTAATACTGAGTGTGCTTTCTGTATTCCTTATTACTTACAATGGTTATACTCCCATGGAAAAATTCTGGATGGTACTTGCTGCTGTTTGCGGGTTAGGAGTTGCTTTTTGCCCAATGTCAATTGAATATACTGCGGGTCCCGGAAGTCTTCATACAACGCTTGAAGTGCCGAAAATATTAGGACGTGAATGGCATATGATCTTTGCCTCAGTATTTTTTATTTCTATCAGTATCATTTCGCTGTACTATTTCCCTAAATCAAATAAATCACTTATCAGGAAACCGGGTGAAAAAAGAACGCAAAAAGAGAAAAGAAACATAGTCTTTAAAGTATGCGGTATAGTAATGTTATTATGTGTTGCTTTAATTGGGATTTATTTTATCTGGATAAAAGATATTAAGAAAGTCACTGGTGAGGTGCCCGTAGTATTTATATTTGAATCACTGGCTGTATGGGCGTTCGCAGTTGCATGGCTGACAAAAGGTCAGACTTTATTACCGGATGGAGAGCATTATATTTATGGAACTATCAGGGATATAAAGAAGAGTCTATAATTCAATAAATTTAATTGATGTATAAAAGCAATAGAAAGGTCTTTAAATTGTTAAATTATAAAAAAATTCTATCGTTCTTGCTTATAACGATCAGTTGTACAGTAAGTCAATCACAGGATACCCTTGGTTTAAATAATATCAGGAAAGCTGTAATTGAGACCAAGGATATAGATAAATTTATTAAGTACGAAAAAGTGTTCCAGATGAATGACAGCACACCGGCTCCGGAAGGTAAGCACTGGTTTGAGGTTATTGAGGGCAGTTCGAAACTAATTGTAACTGCCCCACATGCCACTTCGGTAATGAGAAACGGAAGTATCAGGTTTCCTGATGGAGGCACCGGTTCATTGGCGAAAATGCTGAACGAATTATGTAATGTTACTGTGATCTATACAACTTATTTGGCTGAAAGTGATCCGAATTATTATGATGATAATGGTTTTAAAGATACTCTGAAATATTTATTAAAGAAAATTAATCCTGAAATCGTTCTTGATCTGCATGGTTCACATCCCTTCAGGCCGTATGATATCGATTTTGGTACTTTATCAGGAGTTTCTTTAATGGGCAGAGATACCCTGTTAGATCTGCTTTACGCTGAACTAAAGCAAAATGGGTTAACTAATTTTTCAAAAGATTATTTTTCTGCATCAGAAAATCAAACCATTACTAAATGGGTATATATAAACGGATTCCCGTGCGTGCAATTAGAAATAAATTCTAATTGGTTGATGGCAGATAGGGAGTATGGTAATAGTATTTACCCTCAGAAAACAGCACAACTGCTGCAGGCGCTGGTCAACTATATCAAGAAATTTGATATGGATAAATAATAATCTGCTAATAAAAAAGACGACCCAATTAGTCGTCTTTTTTATACACAATATTTTTTTCTCTTATGCTGCCTTCATATCCTTCGTCGGATAACTTTCAGGATAAAGCAGGCATTTAACTTCATGCGTAGTCTGGTTATGTGATGCAAGAAGCGGTCTAATATGTTCGCACTCGCCTTTAATAATTTTCGGGCAGCGCGGGTGGAAATAACATCCGGTAGGCACGTTTGCAGGTGATGGTACATCACCTGTGAGGATGATCCTCTTGCGTTTTTGTTTCGGGTCAGGTATAGGTACTGCTGAAAGCAATGCCTCTGAATATGGATGCAGTGTTTTTGTATACAACTCACCACAATCTGATATCTCAACTATCTGCCCTAAATACATAACCGCAACCCTATCACTGATATGCTCAACAACTGAGAGGTCATGTGAAATGAATAAATAAGTTAAGTCCAGTTCCTTCTGCAGGTCCTGCAGCAGGTTAATGATCTGCGATTGAATCGAAACATCAAGCGCGGATACGGGTTCATCGCAAACTATGAATTTCGGCTCGACCGAGAGCGCGCGCGCAATACCGATTCTCTGCCTCTGACCCCCTGAAAATTCATGCGGGTACCTTCTTGCATGCAGGCGGGAGAGCCCCACTCGTTCAAGAAGATCCATAACCATTTTTTCAGCTTTTTCGCCTTCGGCTATTTCATGATACTTCAATATCTCGGTTATCATTCCTCCTACTGTCATACGGGGATTAAGAGATGAATACGGATCCTGGAAAATTATCTGCATATCTTTGCGCAGCTTTTTCAGGTCGTTGTTATCCATTTCTGTAACATCCTGTCCGTCAAACACAACCTTGCCGCCTGTCGGCTCTATAAGCCTGAGCAAAGTTCTGCCGATTGTTGTCTTCCCGCAGCCTGATTCGCCCACCAAACCAAGGGTTTCACCCTTGTTAATTTTGAATGAAACATCATCAACGGCTTTTACATAGCCAACGGTTTTAGAAAGTATTCCTTTTTTAATAGGGAAAAACTTCTTGAGGTTTTCAACATTCAGCAGGATTTCTGACATAATATGCTATTTTCTTTACTTTTTTTGATAAATATCACTTAATATATGTTTTATACTTAAAAATTTCAATGTTAATTTACAATTCTTTGGTTGTTGGTGATAACACCAACAACGGGGAGAATGCAAAATCTAAAATGTACGGCTCAAGCCCGGTGTGTTGTGTTTATCCTGTTTTTAAGCAATTTCAGGTTTTCATTTATCTTATTCAGATCTTCAGCGATCAGGTTAATTTCTTCTTCCACAGTTATGTTCTTAAGCTCTTCGCGTATTCTTGCAAGCTCTTTAATTTCTTCCTCTTTGTTGGTCTCTTCCATACCGCTGATAATTACACCAATAAATAAATTAAGCATTATCATTGTGCCAAGCAGTATAAAGCTCACAAAATATATCGGCGCGGCAAACGGGTGCGCAGAAGGAACTCTTACAGTATCCGGAAAATTTTCATAGCCGTATAAATTACTGCCATAAACCTGGATATTCATAAAATCGATCCAGCCTTCAAGTGTAATGGTCTTAAATAATGTCATCATTGATACCTGCAGGCTGCCAAAGTGTATCGGGTCATTTTGCCCGAACATAAATGTTCCTATTACCGCGTAAATGTAGAATAACAGGAATAACAGTATGCCAACATAACTCATTGATGGAATACTCTTAAGCAATGCGCCAACAAGTATCTGCAGTTTAGGCAATGCGCTTACCAAACGGAAAACCCTGAGAATCCTGGCAAGACGAAGAACAGCAATATACGCTCCCCCAATCGGTAAAAAACATACTGCTACTATTATAAAATCAAATACATTCCATCCGTCATTAAAAAATTCCCATGGTTTTGAACCCTTTGCGCCTATTTTGAGTAATATTTCAACAACAAATATATAGAGTACAATGTGATCAAGCAGATGGAGCAGGTCGCCGTGCGTATCCATCAAACCGGAGTATGTTTCAAGTCCCACAATTACACCGGCGGCAAGTATCACGCCAATTATGAAATACTGGAAAGTCTTTGAATCAACAATTTTTCTGAAATATTCTGCCATGGTTGAAAATTAATTTTACGAATATATCTAAAAAGGGGATAAGACTCAATTTAAAATTCAGTTAAAAAACAAACTATTTATGGGGTGAATTAAAGTAGTTTGCTTATTGTATAGATTGCAGCGGTTTCGCTGCGGTATTTCCTTGCGCCAAGCGCAAGTATCTTAAATCCGTGTGATACGGCAAGCTCTGCTTCAGCGGCTGTGAAACCGCCTTCGGGTCCGATAAACAAATCAATTGAACTATATGCGCCTTTGATATCTGATATATTTATCCTTAATTCATTTTCTTTTTCATCGGCAATAAGTTTCAGGTTACTGCCTGCTGATGCTAAAGCATCCGTAAAACTCACAGGCTCGAATATTTTCGGGAGCACGCACCGCTGTGATTGCTTCATTGCGGCAAGCGCTATTGACTGCCAGCGTTCGTGTTTATTTGTGGTTTTGTTAATAACATGTTCTGATATTACCGGGTGAATTGAGACGGCGCCAAGCTCAACTGATTTTTCAATCGCAAATTCAAACCTATCCGGATTTTTAATTAAGCTCTGGTAAAGGTGGATCTTGACTTCCGGTTCATTAAGGCTGCTTAGTTTTTCTAAAATACTGCAGTCAATCAGTTCTTTCGTTAGACTGTTTATTTTGCAGAGGTAAACTGAGCCTTCGCCATCTGTAACAAATATCTCTTCACCCTGCTGTTTGCGCAAAACCCGCCCAAGATGTTTGGCTTCATCATCAACAATTGTAAGTGTTGATGATGATATGTACTGCTTTGGGGTGTAGTAATATTCCATGTTAAAATTTAGCTGATAAGCTGAATCCAATTTGACCGACGGTTGGCTTGCCAAGCCTGAAAACCCAGTCAGCCCTTAAAACATAACCGAATGGCGCAATAACATTTATCCCAATACCTGCGCCGGAGTAAAATCTTTTACTCGAAATTTTTTCATCCTTATACCAAACAGTGCCTATATCATATATCAATGTAAAATAAAGCCCATGTCGTATATCAAGATTCTTTACGATAGGAATATCCTTTACAATCATCATATCTTTTCCGCGTACATAACGGGGCTTAATGACAGGTATCCTGATCTCGTTATATACAGTAAAAATATCATCGCCTTCATAGGCTTTGCCTTTCCAGCCGCGCACGTAATCTTCGCTATAGCCAAGGTATTCATGATTATAAACCGGTATCACCGCGCCCATTGCAAGGCTTGTATAAAGTTTCGATGCAATTGTGATGTAATAATTTTTTGTTATCGGTACGGGAATAAAACTCTGGTTTTCAAGTATAAATCTGCCGAAGTTCACTTCTTCATCCAGGAAGCCGTATCTTTCGTACATTGTTCTGAACATCAGGCCTTTTGTTGCATACTCGTTGATATCACGGCTATCCCATGATACACCCGCACCAAGAGTGATGTATCTATCAACACCGTCATCTGATACAGTTCTGCCTGGCGCGTATTGTGATACGCGCAGATGGTTGAATTTATATTCGGTAAACACAGAAAAATTCTTCCCGAAATACCTGCCAAGTGTTAGCTCAGCTTTATATTGTACATTTTCGTAATTGCTGTCATTATACGCAATGGTGTTTGAGCCGCTTTCCCTGCCAACTGCTGTCAGACTCCGGTTCCTTTGTCTTTGCCAGGCGCCGCCGATTCCCATAAACAAATGCAGCTTTTCGCCTATCCATGGCACGAAATAGCTTAAACTAACCGAAGGATTATAAAAAACCCTGAATCCGGCGTTCAGCCTTTCGTTGCGTCCCCGGAAGTTATCCCACCGCAAATTCATGCTCAGCCATACTTTTTTCCACTCGCCTTCTTCAATTCCCGCATTGGGCAAGGGGAGTATGTACCACCTTTCCTGAACATCAACGTTAAGCGCAATTTCTTTTTCACCCATGGGCACGGGGATAATATCAACCTTTGTAAAAAGCGCAAGATTGTAAATGTTCAGCAGATCTTCAGAATATTCTTTTAATGTGAACTTACTGCCCTTTTTAAGATGCATTTCGCGGAGAATGATATCATCCTTGGTGGTTTTATTCCCGGTAATGATTATACTGCTTACTTTCAGTCCGAGAGTATCTATCTTAAGCGCGTTTTCTTCGAATATTTTTTGCAGAGAGTCGTTTAAATTTTCGTTATACGGATCGGCTTCAACCTGTGCAAAAAGAATGAAAGGGACAAAAAGTACAAGTAAAAAAATATATTTCAAATTGATGGTTTTTATTGGATGTGTATATTAGTTGAAAATGATTAACGTATTAGTTTACAGACCGTATTTCTTTTTTAATTCCAGCGCCTGCGGGAAGTTTGGCACAGCGGCTAAGGATAGTTCAATATACTTCTTCGCGTCATCATTCCTGCCGGCAGTTATAAGGTATGAGGCCGATGCTGTTAGCATCATTGCGTACGAGCGCATTAGTGTTTCGTAGTAATAATCTTTTGGTGCGGCTGGTGTGAATTTGAAATCGTACACTTTGTAATCAGTTACCTGATTATTTTTAAGCTGGTCTCTCGGTACCATTCTGAATAAAAGCCCGTCGGGAATACGGATGAAATCCTGCGCGAACGGTTCATTTTTGTTCTGCTCAATTTCCCAGGTAATGTAGCTTCTGCGGTTTGGATTATTTTTCACGAAACTTGTCATCATTTCCTCGAATAGCTTCATAATGCTGCGTGTATCGTAGGGAATATCATGCTCAAATTTATACAGCTCAGGCAGGAATCTCTCAATTTCTGCGCGGGAATTGTTGTAAACTTCCGGGTAGTTGTTTTCGAGGAACTTAAAGTACCAGCTTCTGCGGAGCAGCTCTTTATCTATAACAACAATATCAGGCCTGATGTTCTTCACAAAATGGAAATACCAGCTTGCTGAAACCCAGAAATCCCATTGACTTGATATGATAATACTGTTTGGCTCAGCATTCTGGAAGACGTTCATTGTGAACTCTTCAACGAAATGATTTTTGCTCTCATCATTGCCCGCGTAATTTGCGTTCAGGGCGATCAGAGAAGTTAATACTACAACTACACCAAACGCAAGGCGCTGAATGTTTGTCTTTAGCATTACTGCAAGCTGTGTGTAAATGAATACTGCCCCGAAGCCTATCCATACCGCAAGCGTAATGTATGCAAGCAGGAAGTATGAGTATATATCGTTAATATCGTAATTGATGGAATAGAACAAACAGCCAAAGAATGTCAGGAATGTGAAGTAGTATATCCGCGTATTGAAGCGTGAAAGGAAGTAGATACCTAAAACTGAAAGCAGCACCAGACCCGTACCGAACTCACCCCAAAGCGAAGCGGAAAATTTTTTGAACTGGGTATTTACAATTTCAGATGAACCTGAAATTAACAGGTAACCAAGCACGCAAACGACTATAAAGAATATAAAATGCATGGCTTGATTAAGTGTTTTCTGTTTAACAAGTCCGCAAACCGCCAGTCCGACTGTTATGCCCATTAACAATAGAAAAGCGGGGATAGAACCCTTGGCGCTGAAGATCCACACGGAAAACTGCTTACCTGTTATGTGCCAATAAAATCTTTCAAAGTTATAAGGATTGCCCCAAATCAATGTTGGATTCATATTAGCCCTAATGGGCAAATATAGGTAAACTGAAAATCCAACCACAAAACATACAACCATAAATCCAAGCAGTTTATACAGCCTTTGTTTATCATACACGTTTGTGTAGAAGAACAGAGTTAAGCATGCAGGTGCGAGCAGTATTGTAGTTAAGTGATTTGTGAATGAGAGTCCGAGTAGAAACGCGAATATAAGATAATATTTATTCTGTGTTATAAATGTACCTTCAGTGATATTTCGTTTTGTGCTGGATACAGCCTTCATGAAAACGAACATGAGCGCTGCAAGGAAAAATACATGCAACGGATAGACTTCCACGGAGTTAGCTGCTGCCCAGTAGGTTTTGCTGAACGCAAGTACAAGCGCTGCGAATCCGGAAACTGTATATACTATAATATCAGGTATGGCTATAACTTTTTCTTTAATTGCTGCGGCAGGTGATTTGGTGCTTTTGCTTTTAGGCTGCTTTGCAGCCGGTTTATCTTCAGCAATAGTGCCGTTTTGCATAAAAAATCTTATAAGCATCCAGAACATAAATATACCCAGCGAGCAGAAGAACGCGCTCATTAAATTGAGCCTGTATATTTCACTCGAGCCGATAGGAAGCAGTGTAAAAATGTGCCCAATAATTGTGAAAAGGGGATAACCCGTCGGGTGTGCAATGCCAAGAGTTGTGGCAACGGCGGCAAGCTCGCCGCTATCAATAAACCAGACTGTCGGCGCAAGTGTCATAATATAGACCGCAAAGGCAATAATTCCCGCAGCAATACCGTATATATATGTAAGCTTTTTCATCAAAATTCTACAAATATAGTTAGATTTATATTAATTTAAAGGGATTAACTTGAGAGAGCTATTTTATGAGCATGCTTCCCCAACCGGTCCGCCAAAGGTGGATTGGAAAAGAGGTTGATGGAGTATAAAAACAAAACCTGCCGGGTCTTTAAGACTTGGCAGGTTTTCAGACCTCCACCGTCAGAGCCGGTTCTTCGACCTAAATCCCCTCCTTTGTAAGGAGGGGACTTAAAAGCAAAAACTGCAAAATTAAAGTCTACCCCTTGCCAAGGGGGAGTGTCCGCCGGCTGGCGGACGAGGGGGTCTAAAAGCAAAAGGAGACATTTAGACACCTTGATTAACCACTTTTGTTCCAACAACGGCATATAAAAAAAAGACTACCCGGCCTTACCTTCGACAAGGCGTAGCAGGTCGTCTCTACAGAAGCAATTTTTTGGTTTATAACTTAATTCACATACACTCCATCAAGCATCTGCCAGTATAAGCCGGCGGATTTTTCTGCCGCATCAAGAACCTTGTTCTGGTCTTCCTGTGTTTTGCAGCTTGCTATGATCGCGTCAAGCTCTGATTTGCTGTGATATATATCAGCTTCATGATGTACTGCGAAGAACTCCAATGCTTTTTCGCTGTCTATATTATAGAATTTCTTCAGGCCGTCAATTTTCACCTGTGATACTTCAGGTATCTGTTTTTCGTAGCCAAATAAAGCGGCGAGTCCGACACGGTAATCTTCATTTCTGCACAGGTCGTAGAATCCTTTAATGGAATTTTTCACTTCATCAACTACTTCAACATTTTCAGCTTCCTCTGCGCTTACGCCAAGTGAATTCGCGAAGTTCATCCATAATGTTGGATGATCGCTGATACCTGTCTTGTAGCCGTCTTCATCAGCAATGTTTTCAACAAGCATTTTGCGTGTTTCGGTATCCATGCAGTTTGAGTGAACTGAGCTTACGAACATGGGGAAATGTTTCACAAAATGGTAATACTGTTTCGCGTAATCCTGAAGTTCTCCTATAGTAAGTTTGCCTTCATTCCATTTCTGGTAGAATGGATGCTTGAGAATACTTTTTTCTTCAAGGATCCTGTCCTATTCTTTGGTGAGCTGCTCGTTTGTCATCATTTATTATTTTCTCCTTATGGAATTTTTTAGAATGCATATTTGGATGCATTATTTTCAAGACCCGTTAATTATTTCATTTAAAAAATTTTTGTCATTTTGATTTTGACATTTGACATTTTGTTTCTTACA
>JABFSP010000221.1 GCA_013140565.1 Ignavibacteria bacterium | reverse complement strand
GTATTGCGTCATCTGATTCAGCGATAAGCTCTTCAACTGATTTGGTTCCGCCCTGCATAATTACATTTGATGGATACGGAACTGATGGCTGAGACGTCTTTTCCGCCCAGAAGCGGTTACGATGGAGATTTTTCAATGTACCGTTTTCAAACCATACAATTTTCTGCTGCGGCTCGCCGCTATCAGAAAACGGGGATGCGGGCGCATTCGGATCATTTGGATCAGAATAAATATTCAGTTTACTATCGGCAATCGTATCACCAATAATCGTTCCGCCGCCTTTTTTGGAAAAGTAACTCCTTCCCTCGTCAGCCCAGCGTGAACCCATAAAATTCAGGCAAAGGCTCAGCATATCAGCCGCTGCGGCATGTTCTAATATCACTGTATATCTGCCGGGTTTAATTTCCTGCGGGTTAACAGAAAGCTTTGAGCGGTTTATTGCCCAATCTGCAAGAGCTGACCCGTTAATTTTATTTACATCAACATAATTCTTTTCGAATCTGCCTGAACCCGTACCGTCATTCGTGCGTATGGTAGAAGAAAGCTGGGCCATAGAGCTTTTATTATAGGCAAACAGACCGTTTGTATTCATAACAGCGTAAAATGCAGTACCATCTTCCATATAACCTGCTGAGGTAACACTATTATTCATTGATTGCTCAATGACATAAGCTACCTTATCTGACCTTTTCTCACCGGATAAGTTTTCTGTATCCTGTGAAAAATTTGTAGCCGATACATAACTTTGCGCACCAAGCGGAGGCATGAATTCTTTGTTATCCGGTGATACCCGTGCAATGTCTTCTGATTTTTTGACTGCTTCTTTAATTGAAGCGTCATCAAACTTGTTTGTTGAAACAGAACCGGATTTTTTTCCTATGTTACTTGTTATTGAAACTGAAAGTCCATCTGAAAAACCATTGGTTGAAATAGAATTACGGGCAAACCTTATATTATAAGTATTGTTTCCTTCAAGTGTCGCTGTTGCTGAATCAGCTTTGGAGTTTGAAAGTACCTTCGTCAGTAAGTTCTTAGCTTCATTTTCACTTAGTATCAATTTCCTGCCTCCTTGGATGTATTCAATATATTAACCTTCCTGAATCTTGCCGGCGATGAGCCATGGCTGACAGGTGAAACCTGTCCGGGCTCCCCTTTTCCGCAGAAAAATGAGCCGCCAAGTTTGTACTCTGTTTCATCGCAAACCGCATCACAGGAATTCCACAGGTCAACTGTGTTGCCTTGGTAAGCAACATCTTTAAGCATACCGGCTATCTTACCGTTCTTTATTTCCCAAAACTCCTGTCCTGTGAACTGGAAGTTATATCTCTGCATATCAATTGACCAGCTTCCGCTGCCCTTGATAAAAATTCCGTCTTCTGTATCTGCAATAAGATCAGCCAGCGATAATTTATTTTTACCCGGCTGAAGCGAAACATTCGGCATTCTTTGTATGGGGAAGTGATCCCAGCTATCAGCATAAGCGCAGCCGTTTGAAGCGCTTTCACCTATGAATTTTGCCATTTCACGGGTTGTCTGGTAACCAACAAACTTTCCGCCTTTAATGATATCCCAATCAGTAGTCTTAACACCGTCATCATCAAACCCGCGTGTTGCAAGTCCGTCTTTCTGAGTCCTGTCACCTTTAATATTAATTATGTTACTGCCGTACTGCAGTTTATTAAGCTTATCGGGCGTCATAAAGCTTGTACCGGCGTAATTTGCTTCATAGCCAAGCGCCCTGTCAAGCTCAGTTGGGTGACCGCATGATTCATGTATTGTTAGCCACAGGTGATTTGAATCAAGAATAATATCGCGTTTAGCGGGCTGAACCGATGGAGCTTTATGTTTCATTTTTGTATGTTCAACAGCTTCTTCAAGGTCTTTCATGTAATCATATTCTTCAACATACTCATATCCTTTGCCAATCGGCGCTGTAAATGAGTCACGTGATTCAAAATTCCCTGTTTCATTATCAACCACTGTCAAGTCAAACGCTGACCATAACCTGTGGAGGTCCTGTTTAATGTATGAGCCTTCAGATGACGCGAAATATTTCCATTCATTAACCGCCCAGATAAATGAGCTGCAGAAATCTGCGCCAAGATTCTTTGCTTTTTCGTTGATATTAAAAAGGAAATTTACCTTATCATCAATTGAAACCTCAAAGGCGTTTTTCTTTATCGGTGTTGTCCATGTTTCATTATAGGAAGGGGTTGGAACGAGTTCTACTTTATTTGTCTGTATGCGTTTATTGGCTTTAGCCGTTTCGCAGGCGATTTTTGTCATTCTGACAGCTTCATCTTCACTGAATGTACTGCTTGCGGCAAATCCCCATGTACCATCAATTATAACCCTTACAGCAAATCCAAAATTTTCGTTATCTCTAATTGATTGTATCACCTGCTCACGGGTTGAAACATTCTGTGAGCGGAAATTGCTGAGCCTGAAATCAGAATACGAAGCACCGCTGTTTTTGGCGGTAAACAGAACCGTATCTGCTACTTTCTTTATATAATCATCATCATACATTCTATGCCTTGGCACAGAGATCTCACTTGTAGAGCCCAACACATTACCCCCTATAGAATTAGCAAAAACTGCTCCGGGCACAGCCATAGAGCAGCATTTAATAAAATTTCGTCTTTTCATTTAAGTTTAGATGAAGTTGAAGTGCAAAATAAAGATTTTATCCCGAAGTTTCAACAGTATCTTTTGATTCAAGCTCAACTTTATGCTTGCACTCAGGGCATTCAAGGTATTCACCATTTTTCTTTGAGTATTTTTCAAGCATGTAACTGTTTCCGCACATTTCGCATTTGGTTTCCCTGGGTTTACTGTTGGATATGAAATCGCAGTCAGGATACCTTGTACAGCCGTAAAACAACTTTTTGGATTTCAGCGCTTTGCGTGCCAGAACTTCGCCTTCATTGCACTTTGGACATTTGATGCCAAGTGTTATTGGCTGAATATTCTTACATTCCGGATATCTGGAGCAGCCAAGGAATTTACCGTATTTGCTTGATTTAACCACCATAGGTGCATTGCAGAGCCCGCAGATCTTGCCTTCGGCAAGCTCCTGGTGCTCTTCCTGCTCACCCGGAAGCGGCTGGGCGTTTTTGCATTTAGGATACTTGCTGCATGAAAGGAATCTTCCGTTCCTTCCCCACTTAATCAGCATAGCACCGCCGCATTTATCGCAAACAATATCGGTGTGTTCAATAAGTGATTCCTTGATTTCCTTTGTTTTCTTGTTCAGGAATTCAAGGTCTAAATTGAACGGCAGGTAAAAATCATCAAGTACTTTTTTATATGATAAGTCTCCTTCGGCGATCTTATCAAGCTCTTCTTCCATCTGCGCGGTGAACTTAACGCTTATCACATCAGAAAAATGAGCTGCGAGCAGTTTGTTTACTGTCTCACCAAGCTCTGTGGCGTATAGTTTTCTTTCCTTCAGGTCACAATATGTCCTGTTTATGATAGTAGATACTATCATAGCATATGTTGAAGGTCTGCCGATACCAAGATTATCAAGCTGCTTTATCAGGCTGCTTTCAGTGTATCTTGGGGGTGGATTGGTGAAATGCTGCTTTTTGAAAATATCTTTCATATCAAGCAGGTCACCTATTTCAATTCCTTCGGGAATTGCAAACTCATCTTCGGTATCTTCGGCTTCTTCTTCAAATACATCATCATATAAAGCAAGGAATCCTTTGAACTTTATAGTGGAATCCGTTGTGCGGAACTGGTAAGCATTTATTTTCTTGCCATTTTCTGATTCAGAGAATGAGTCTATCAAAAGAGTGATCTGGTCGCTAACGGAATTCTGCATCTGGCAGGCAACAAACCTTTTCCAGATGAGGTCGTACAACCTCAGAAGGTCAGGTGTCAGGTCAGCTTTAAGGCTCTCCGGGGTACGCCATACAGATGTTGGTCTGATGGCTTCATGCGCATCCTGAGTATTTTCCTTTTTCTTTGAATAAACTTTCGGCTCTTTTGGCAAAAATTCCTTACCGTAAGTTTCTTTGATATACCCTCTAGCCTCGGCAACTGCATCCACGCTTAATCGTGTGGAGTCAGTTCTCATATATGTTATAAGACCCGTTAAACCTTCTTCACCGATATCAATACCTTCATACAGCTTTTGCGCAAGCATCATGGTCTTTTTAGGCGCAAAGCGCAGCCTTACAGATGCATCCTGCTGAAGCGATGAAGTAGTGAACGGCGGGTACGGATTACGTTTAACTTCTTTCTTTATAATATCAGAAACCTTGAATAATTTCGAGTTCAGGTCATTGACAATTTCATTAGCCTGTGCTTCATCATTAATCTTCGGGTCATCGCCGTTAAATTTAAATGAAGTATCATTCTGTGAAATAAGTTTTGATTCAAATATTTTATTTTTATCTCTATCGCTGAAGTTCGCAAGTATGCTCCAGTATTCCATAGGCACAAACTTACGTATTTCATCTTCACGGTCACAAATAAGCCTGAGTGCAACGGATTGCACCCTACCGGCTGAAAGTCCGTAGTACACTACTTTCCAAAGGAACGGGCTGACTTTATAACCAACGATCCTATCCAGCGCCCTGCGTGCCTGCTGTGAGCTAACAAGCTTCTCATCAATCTGCAGTGGGTTATTTATGCCTTCTTCAACACCCTTTTTTGTAATTTCATTAAAAAGTACACGGTATATATTGGAGTTTTTACCTTTAACCTCTTCGGCAATATCAAATGCGATGGCTTCGCCTTCGCGGTCAGGATCTGTTGCTATGAATATCTTTTCAGCCCCTTCGGATAGCTCCTTCATTTCATCAATTACCTTTTCCTTACCCGGGATAGTTTCATAGGTAAGCTCATAGCCATTCTCAAAATCTACACTTATTTTGCTTTTTGGCAGATTTTTAATGTGTCCCACTGAAGCAATAACTTTATACCCTTTACCAAGATACTTATTGATAGTCTTCGCTTTAGATGGTGACTCAACAATTACAAGTGATTTTGCCATTTATTCTATATTGCCTGTTCTGTTTCTTTTCTTAGTTTAGTGCTGCTTATTTAGTGAATAGTATCATTGATATTTATCATGACCCTGCTGTTTGTATCATTCATTTCATCAAGATCAAGAAGGTATGAGGCAATTATTGACTTCATATCTTCCTTTGAAACATTACTGTAACTTGATACCATAATTTTATCTATTATAAGATCAATATCCATATTGTTTATGAGTCCAAGTTCTTTCAGCTGTACAAGGTATCCGTATCCTTCGGGTGTTACTACATTCTGCTCCGCATCATGCAAAAAGCGCTGTGAGCGGGTATCCGATTTAGGATCGAGAAATATCTTCTCGCCGGCGTAAATTTTTGAATATACCCAGCTGAATGCGGTATTAATTTCGTTCTGTGTGTAACCAAGATTAGCAAGATTATCCATATCAACTTCAGCCAGCTGTTTGTTATTCTTAAGCTCGCTTAACAGATATACAATAATTTCAATTATCTTTTCGTATAACATTAATGTATCTTTCCCCTTTTTTGTTTCTATTATATACTTGTGTAACTATTATCAGCCAAGGTAGTAATTTTCTTTATTCCTGATTAGTTCCTTTTGCTTTATCGTTGCATCTTTGTAGCCCGCCAAATGAAGGCATCCATGTATTATAACACGTTTGAGTTCCATTTTGTATCCCGAACCGTAGAATTTCCCGTTTTTTTTAACAGAATCCAGGGAAATAAATATTTCACCTTCTATTTCTTTGCTTTTATCACTGTAAGGGAACGTAATGATATCAGTGTAATAATTATGATCCAAATATGCCAGATTTATTTTTCTGATCGCACTATCATTAACGAAATTTACGATTATTTCACTAAAACGGCAATACTCTCCATCCATTACTTTAGATACAGATTCCCTGACATTATTATGTGATATTGGAAGCTTATAAGACGGGTGTAAATTATTTATCAATATTAGCGATTTAGTGTCTTTTTTCTTAACCTTACGCAATAAAACTTAACTTAAATTCAATAAAATTAAAGTGTAACATTAACATCTTATCAAAACTTCTTATTTTACGTCACTTAAAAATATACAGAAATTTATTATTTGTCAAGTGGCAAAATTTCTTGAAAACCGAGCCCTTTGTTGAATTCCTTGTACTGCTGGCAATAAAACAGGTAATTTGTCGCATTTTGCCGTATTTTTTCAATTTCTTCGGGCTTCAGATCCCTGATAATTTTTGCAGGTACTCCGGCTACAAGAGTGCCTCCAGGAACTTCAAAGCCCTCTTTTACCACAGAACCCGCTGCAACAAGCGAAAATGAGTTCACATGGCAGTTATCAAGTAATTTGGCTCCAATACCAATAAGTACAAAATCATCTATCTTGCATCCGTGGATAACCGCGCTGTGACCGATTGAAATATCATTCCCGATAAATGTGGGGAATTTTTTATAAGTAACATGAACCATTGAAAGATCCTGAATATTTGTCCGCTCACCTATTCTGATGTAATTTACATCTCCCCTAACAACCGTGTTAAACCAAATGCTGGAATCTTTGCCAATTTCAACATCACCAATTACATGCGCGCCTTCGGCAACAAGTACGGAATCGTGGATCTTAGGATATTTATTTTGATATGGTAGAATCATAATTTAATTAACAATGTGCAATGAACAATTAATATTTCGGAGGCTGCCATGTGCCATGTTTCCATGTTTTCAGCTCAAGAGTAATGCTGCCAATTTCAACCTGCAGCTTTGCCTTAAGGGGAATCCTTGCTTCATCATTCGAGAACCAGCCGGAAAATTCACCGGTTAAACCAAACACAGCCGTAAAATATGAAACCCCTTCCAGATATACCGATGCAATTTCATCATCATACTCACTAATTTCAACACCGGTGCGCTTTGTCGAAAAATCTATCTTCATCAGCGATGTATCCATTTGCATCAGAACGGGAACGTATTCGGTCAAATCTTTTTTGGTATTTGCCCTGGCAAAATAGAATATTGAAAGCCCATCCTGAAAAACTGTCGATGATCTTATTACTTTATCAACTTCAATATTTCCATCATAACCAGTTCTTTTTATTTTTACAAGTGATGAATCATACAGGAAATCATATACTTCTGAACTCTTTTTTCCGTCCTTATACTGGTATGATGTAAATCTATGCGGCACAATCTTTCCATCTTTGATTTCAATTTCACTTATGAAATCAAAATCAACATCGATCAGCGGAAGTGAATTATTCGATTTCAGCTTCGCGCGGCAGATATACTGGTCTGCTTTACCGGTTACTTTTTCAGTGGTGAACTTTGCCCAGCCTATGTTTATGAACGAATAATTTACTTCGTAGTAAAGTTCTTCTCCGTTAAAGAAAACCTCTGATTGTGAAAAAGTCCTGCTGCTTAATAAAAGCAGCAAGACTGTAATAAAAACTATATTTAATTTTATTGAGAGCATTAAAGTAATTTATTAACTCCCAGGTAATGATAAACTCTATCTTAACTGAGCCAGCTTTTCGGCTTCGGGGAACAATGTCATAGCTTTTTCAAACTGTTTATCGGTAGCAAGCCATACTGCCATGCTTCCGTTATTGCCCCAAATATCCCTTGCTATAATTGATTTTATACTTGTTGATATGAAATCAATATCGCGGTTGTACTGCTCATCGTTGAATGTAATATTCTTTGATGCAGCAAGACTTTTGAAATCATCAAGCATATTCTGAGTAACCTGGAAGTTATCCCTGAACTTCAGAAAATCAGAGTAACTTGATTTCAGATTATCCTTATTTGCATCGTAATATTTATTTGCGAATTCAAGGAATATATTGACCCTGCGAAGCTGAACGGAATAATCGGTCAGAGTATCAAGATTTACAACGAAATCCGGTGTAACACCCCCGCCGCCATAAACTGTTCTGCCGCCCATTGTTTTGAACTCAGGCCTTGATGTATCCTTGGTATCATTTGTGTGATACAGATTTTCGCCTTCTTCCGGGTTTGTAAGCATCTTTTTGTACTCTCCGCCTTCGTAAGGCTTCTGTATCAGCCTGCCTGAAGGAGTGTAGTATCTTGATGTTGTCACACGCATTGCTGAACCATCTGAAAGGTCGTACTGCCTCTGAACAAGTCCTTTACCGAAAGTATTTTCGCCGACTATAAGTCCCCTGTCCCAATCCTGTATTGCTCCTGAAACGATCTCGCTAGCGGAAGCCGAACCGTCATTTACCAGAACGATCAGCGGCATAGTTGTATATTCGCCGCCTTCGGATATGTATTCATCGTTGAATGCAGGAATCCTGCTTTTTGTATAAACAATCTTTTTACCGCGTTCTATAAACATACTTGCCATTTTGAAAGCCTGGTCAAGATATCCGCCCGGATTATTCCTTAAGTCAAGAACAAGTTTTTTCATTCCCTGCTTTTTCATATCACCAAGAGCTTTAGCGAACTCATCATACGTTGTAGCAGAAAATCTTGTAACCCTTGCGTAACCAACTTCATTATTGATCATAAATGATGCATCAACGCTGTAAAGCGGAATTTTATCGCGGGTAATTTCAAAATCAATCAGGTTCGGACTTCCACCTCTTGAAATTGAAACAACTACTTTAGTTCCTTTTGGTCCGCGCAGCTTTTTGGGAACATCTTCCCTTGTCATTCCAACGGCATTTACACCATCAATTTTTACGATCTTATCGCCAGCAAGTATTCCAAGCGCCTCTGAGGGTCCGCCTGAAATTGGCGTAACAATTGTAATAGTATCATTAACTATATCAAACTCAACTCCAATACCTTCAAAGCTTCCCTGGAAATCTTCGTTGATTCGTTTAAGCTGGTCCTGTGATATGTATGTTGAGTGCGGATCAAGCTGCGCAAGCATGCCTTTTATGGCTGCTTCGGTAAGCTTATCTGCATTTACGTCATCTACATAATTTTTCTGAACCAAAGTGAGAGCTTCGTTGAATTTCTTGACGTTATCAAATACATCATCACCGGAAGCCGCAGTGTTGACCTTCATGCCAACAAGAACACCGATTGATATTAACATCAGGAAAATCGGTACCAGATATTTACGTTTTTGCATTATTTTGAGATATCTCCTATGATTTCTTTGTTTTTTCTATACTTATATACAACAATATACCTAAATAAGTTTCATAATTAAAGATTTTAATTCAGAACTGCGTATTTTGCAGTTTTTTATCAATTAAGGATGTCAGTTAAGAATGTAAATGGCAATATTAAGATAAGAAGCGAAACTTACCCATAAAATGTAAGGCACAAGTAAATATGCAGCCGGCTTTGAGATCTTTCCGAACTGGGCGATATTTGCGAATATCAGAAGCCATAAAATTATTATAACAAATACAGATATCAGCAGTTGATGCAACCCGAAAAAAACAATACTCCATGATGCATTAAATACAAGCTGTATGATAAACAGGATAAAGGCATTTCTGTTACCGCGGGAATCAAGTCCTTTATTCCATATCAAAAATAATGCAATGCCCATTAATAAATATAAAGTGATCCATACAGGACCAAATACCCAGCCGGGCGGATTTAGCAAAGGTTTATTGAGATCTAAATACCATGATGCAATATTGCTTACTGTAAAAACCGAACCAATAATACCGGCTAGCTGGCAAACTGCAATTGAAACAACAAACTTGACTAATTTTTTCATACAATACTCTTAAGTACTAT
The DNA here is from genome assembly GCA_013140565.1 of Ignavibacteria bacterium. Lineage (GTDB taxonomy): Bacteria > Bacteroidota > Ignavibacteria > Tepidaquicellales > OLB5 > OLB5. The sequence goes on along the minus strand of JABFSP010000221.1, from coordinate 1,823 downwards.
TAAGAACAATTACTAAGAAGATTTAGTTCTGGTGTATACTTATTTAAGCCTGTAAGTCGTTTGGGAATCTTTTCCGGATGAGGTTTATTTGTCCCCTGTGATTTATCTCATCTTCAAAGACGTGAAACCACATGAAATAATTATTTGCAGGTTTATTATCCCAAAGAGGCATTTCTTCATTGAGCCAATCGTCATTTACTGATCTAAGTTTATCAAGTACTTTATTGCGTTCGTTCTTTAACACATCAAGATAATGATCCACACTATTACCCTTGAATCGCTCTCTGGCAGGCTCACCCAAATAAGAAGCCGCCTCCCACTCTTTATCTTCTTCGGCGGTTAACTCCCGTTTTTCGAAACTAAATATTCGAAAGAAGAGATCAGTTGATGCAATGTGCATCAGCAGAGCACCAATTGAATTGGCTTTTTCATCAAGCAGGAAATCTAATTGCAGGGGTGTTAAGTTCTCTACGGAATCAATTGTAACTCTTCTGGCATAATTCATCATTGAAACTAACCTGCCAATTTGAGGGGTATATCCCTCAATATCTGTAATAAGGAATTTTTCATCATTCTCATTCATAGACATTTGTCATTTGCAATTTGCCTGCCTTAGTTCGCTTATGCGGAGGAAGGACATTCGTTTTACATTCCCATAGTATGCCAAACAGTTTTTAGCTCTGTAAAGCTCTGTACCTGCATTATGTTCTCGTTCTTATCGTCGTCGTAGTAATCCTTTTTATCTTTGAAAGCGGAGTATATAAACCGCTTTATATTATTTGCACATGCTGTCATTACTTCTTTTTTGAAAGCTGTATTACTTTCAGCATAATCAAATGCATTCACATCCATATGCGAAGCTAAATGCGGAATTAACTCTTTTTTGCTGCCGGTTAAAATATTAATTACACCACCCGGAATATCACTCGTTGCTGCAATTTCTGAAAATGTTAATGCAGGCAGGGGTGATTTTTCAGAAACAATAATGATACATGAATTGCCGCTGGTAATAACAGCACACATTCTGCTTATAAGCGCCAGAAATGGGTGCTCTTCAGGCAGTAATATTCCAACTACGCCGGTTGGTTCAGCCATCGAAAAATTGAAGTAGCCATTCTGCACATCGTTTACTGTTCCTATTAACTGACCGTATTTATCAGCAAGTCCCGCGTACCAGATAATTCTGTCAATTGCCTTCATTACTTCCTTTGATGCCTGCGCTTTGCTGTTGGTTGTGGTAAGTGTTATTTCATGTGCTATCTGTTCTTTTCTGCCTTCAAGCATTTCGGCTAAACGGTAAAGGATCTGTCCCCTTTCGTATCCTGTCTTTGCCGACCATGTGTTGTATCCGGTTCTGGCGGCTACTACAGCATTCTTTACATCTTTGCGCGAAGCGCGGCTGATGTTGCAAATTTTCTTTCCGGTCTTAGCGTCTTTGATGGAAGTATAACGCTCGGATTCAGTTCTTGTAAACTTTCCACCAATATAAAGCTTATACATTTTAGGAACAGCAATTCTTGTAGACATAATTTTATGATATTAAATTTTCAATATTATAGAATTCATATCAATTAGCATATTTTCTTAATTCAGAAAATATGACTTTGCCGTGCGAAGCAGAGGAAACTGGTTTGGAGTTCTGCAAAATAATTGCCTGCGGAGTTTCATGGGTAACCCCGAATTCATTTTCAATTTTATCAGAAAGCTCTCTGTTGGCAATTACATCAACAAGATATGTTTTCATCTGCATTTCGCCTTCGTTCCATTCCCGCTCCAAAAGTGACCTGACTACATAATTGATTGCGCACTTTGGAAAAAATTTG
>JABFSP010000072.1 GCA_013140565.1 Ignavibacteria bacterium | reverse complement strand
TTATTATCCTGAATATAATATTTTCAGAAATATTATTGTTTGCTCAATGGGTTGAGCTTAACAGCGGAGTTGGTGCTAAACTGAATTCACTTAGTTCTATAAAAGAATTAACAACATGGGCATGCGGAAATAATGGTACAGTAATTAAGAGCAGCAATATGGGTGATAACTGGTCTAATGGAAATCAATCAGGTATTACATCTAACATTACACTGAACCATATTTATTGTATAAATGAAAATATAGTTCTTACTGCAGGAAATGACGGTTCAACAACTTACCTTTACAGAACAATTAATAGCGGCGCTTCGTGGGAAACAGTTAAACAACAGTCAAACGGCAAATTCATTGCACTGCATTTTATTGATCAGAATACCGGTATTCTGTTAGGTGACCCGGTTGGCGGAAGATGGTCGGTCTGGAAGACCGTAAATGGCGGAGTTAATTGGGATTCCACCGGATGCTTTTTGCCGCAAGCCGGCAATGAAAAAGGTTTTGCAAATTCTTTGTGGGCTGCGGGTAATAATATCTGGTTCGGCACTGATAATTTCAGGATATATAATACAAATAATTATGCCGTAAGCTGGCAGGTTCAGTCAACCGGTACAGAAAAAAATTCAGCAACTTTATGGTTCGATTTCGATTTCAACATAGGTCTTTCCGGAAATGTAAATCTTATCAGAACCCTGAATAACGGAAATACCTGGAATATTGAATCTTTACCGGGAAGCGGCAATATTGTTAGCGTTACTGGCAGCGCGCATTCAAGGTTCAACTGGGCAATCCGTGCGGATAATAAGATATACGTTAACCCGCACAATAGCAGCAATTGGGAATTTGATTATACTGCCCCCAACGGCAACTACACATATATTACGATCGAAAGAAACGGTTTTTTTGGCGGAGCGGTTTTTGCATTAAGAGATAATGGCGGAATATCACGAACTACTTTTCTTTCAATTGGCATAAATACCATATCTACAAATATCCCAAAGAACTTTAAGCTTGAGCAGAATTATCCTAATCCGTTTAATCCGGTTACAAAAATCAGATTTGAAATGCCAGCCGCAGGTAATGTAAACTTAAAGATCTTTGATGTAATGGGAAAGGAAATTGAAACACTTGTAAACGGCAAATTAGGTCACGGAGTTTTTGAAGCTGATTTCGATGCATCAAAATTAAACAGTGGAGTTTATTTTTACAGACTAAGTTCTGAAAAATTTTCTGAAACTAAAAAAATGATTTTAATTAAATAGCTGTTAATTAAATACATATATTTTATTTAATTACAATTTCAATGATTTAATATTATTTTTGTATAACTGAATTTCCTTAAGGAGGATAAATTGAAATATCTTGTTTTATTTCTATTAATTATCGCACACCTTCAATCCCAATCCATCAATTATGAATACATAATTAACTGGAGTGAGCAGAATTCCGGGGTTAATACTTCATTGAATAGTATAACAGTAAATAATTACAGTTCTAATTTAATTGCTGCATGCGGGAATAGCGGTGTTGTATTGTTAACAACAAACTTAGGCATTACTTGGAATAATATTTCTTTCGGTAAAATTCCCTCAAATATAGATCTTAACACAGTTAGTATTGGAATACCAAATATAGTAATCGTAGCAGGTAATTCAGGCAATACAACTTATGTATACAGAACTGAAAATGGCGGTTTAAACTGGAACATAGTTTTTACGCAGCCAATAGGAAAGATCAATTCTATTTTCTTAGGAATGAATAATTTTTCATTCATGACCGGGAACCCGGTTGGCGGAAGATGGTCTCTCTGGAAAAGCAACAACCAAGGAGCTTCCTGGGATTCATCGGGTATGTACTTACCGCAAAATAATTCAGAATCAGGTTTTGTAAACTCATTTGTCGCGTTTCAACATAATAATGTTTACAATACTTGGTTTGGGACAAATAACCATCGTATATATTATTCAAATTCTTCAGGAACAAACTGGATTGCACAATACATTGCTGAACAAAATATTTATTCATTATTTTCGCTTGGCGGATATGTGTTGAGCGGAGGAGAGAATTTATACTCCAGCACAAATTATGGTTCAATATGGAGCATGGAGGTAACTCCAGGTACGGGAAATATTAACGGAATATTGTATCCTGGTTTAGTTGTAGCAATTCCAGGCGATAATTTGCAAAATTCCCCTACCTTTATAATCAGAAACAATAAGAAGATCTATTTTACAGATAATGGAGGAAATTCAGACTGGGAAGAGAAATATACATCTGCAAACGGAAATTACAATCATATGGCATACTTTTTTAATAATATATGGGCTATCAGAGATGATGGTGGAATTACCCGCGGAACAATAGATGTAATTACATCAGTAGAACCAAATAATTATCCTTATACATTTGAATTAAAACAAAATTATCCGAATCCGTTTAACCCCAAAACAACTATACCGATATATGTTTACAGGTCAACTCATATTAAGCTAAATATCTACAATTCAACCGGCAGGCTTATGGAAACATTGGTTGATGAACAGATGAATGTGTTAACATACGATAACATTATCAACTATGGTTATCCGCACAGGGTAGAATGGGATGCTACCAATTATCCCAGCGGCGTATATTATTACGAGGTAATTGGTGATGATTTTATAGAAGCAAGGAAAATGATGCTGGTTAAATAACTTCGTTATTTAACCGCCTTGTTTTTAAGGTTAGTAAAATAACGAAGTTATTCTATAACCATGTTTCCAGGGCTGGTAAAATGATATTTAAAACGCGTCAGTTCGTAATTCACCGCGGCGAACTGACGCTGTCAATCTAATCATTTTCTTTTATAAACTACCTCGGTAGCTTTTGCTTCTTCGCCGTTTGGTGTGACATTGTATGCAGTTAAAACAATATTGTTGTTATCTATGATATCCAGTTCACTTCTCCAGCCCCACTTTTCTGTACCTTCTTCGTTTGTGTCATAGTACCCTATAACGTCCAATTTTTCTGTACCGGGTTTGCTTTCTGAATGCATAATTGCGGTACCCATGTGGAAACTATCAACCCAAACCGATTGATATACGCCGCGCATGCAGTCAAATCCGTAAATGGTGATGCCTTCAAGGGTCTTACCCTGCATAGTTCCGGTGTATTCATGTATTATGAATCTGCCGCCAAGTATTGAGCGTATTTTTCCGGTTACAGGTGACTCATCCCCAATTACATCAGGTTCAAACCATGTTTTTGCGGT
>JABFSP010000081.1 GCA_013140565.1 Ignavibacteria bacterium | reverse complement strand
TTATACATATTTGTAGTATGTGTAATTGCCATCAAGGGCGCGAACCTTGATCTGACTCAGGTGGTAGAAGATGACGGAAAACCGAAGGTTTTCCTCTCGCCGGACTCTTTGCAGAAGCTCTACGAGATCATCAAGAAATCCATAATTGTTGATACAAATCTATACGTAATAATCAAAAAATCAGACCTGGAAAAAATGGATGACAAGATCAAACAGCTTGTCGTAAATCCTATGAACGTCCAGATATCGTCATCACCAATAAATACATTCACAACTAACCAGATAGAGCAGCCCAAGATCGAAGAAAAACCTGAAGACAAAAAAGATCCGGGAGAAATGCAGGAGATCAGGATAGGTAATATTCAGCTTACACAGTACACCAATAATACACTGAACAATCCGTATGATACTCCTTTGGAAGTAGAGGGAATCACATCTATACCTCCAAAGAGTTCAAAAACCTTCCAGACGGGCGGCCAGAGCACAATCACGATCAAAGTGGGTAGCTCCACCAAGACGGTTGAGCTTAAACCAAACGAAAAACCGAAGATCAACATGCAGAGAGTTGCTTCAATGGGTGAAGAAACCAGGGTTTCCCAGCTGCAGAGCAGCACATGTTACAGGGTAACCATTGGTGATGACTTCCCCGGGCAGCTTGATGTTAAGTTCAACGGACCCGTTACGGTTAAAACTGTTGGTGCAGGTGTATATGATATTACAATGAACGCATTCGGTTCAAAATCAGCTTTTGATAACTTCACAGACGGCAAGGATTCACCCTACTCTGTCGGCTTTACAGTATCAGTTTCTGATAACATTGCAGGTCACAAAATAACCGGGCAGAATAGTTTCATTTTTGGTGAATGGTAGTAATTAAGGCAAAAGGCAAAAATGAAAAGGCAAAAAAAGTTATCGCGCAAAGAAACAACTGCCGGGTAAACACAGATTCGTCATATATTTAAAGTTTCAGGCTGTAAAAGTAATAGAGTTTAAATTTATTCCGCAGGGATATCAATTAGTCAGTCATTAGCCTGGCTAAGCCAAGTGGTGGTTTGGTATCCTTGCGGAAATTTTATTTATCTCTAAGTCTGTCATGATCCATTTTCAGCAGGCGGTCAAGATCACCATACTTCGCAAGATAATCCTCATAGCTTCTGTTTATCACCTCGTGCGCTTCATCGCGCCCGTAAACATGAGTAATCTCACAATTCCTGTGCTCAGCCCCCGGTGCATCTTTGTAAGTTAGGAAGTAATGTTTTAATCTTTCCGTCAATGTTATCGGGGCATCTGTGATATCTATCCAGTGACCGAAAATGCCATCACCTTCCATTACGGCAATAATTTTATCATCAGCTTCATTGCCGTCAATCATTCTTAAGCCGCCGATAGGCACAGCCTTAAGGAAAATATCACTGTGAGTAATTTCCTTTTCGGTTAGCACACAAATATCAAGCGGGTCACCATCTCCCTTAATTCCTGATCTCCCGGTTTTTTCCATGCAGAATTCAGCTGTTTTCGTGCCGCAAAGTGTTTGCGGAACAAATCCATAAGGAGTAGGACAAATATTGCTGTACTTCTGCGGTCTGTCAACTTTCAGATATCCGCTGTTCTTTTCAATTTCATATTTAACCGTATCTGTCGGTACTATTTCAACATATGTATTCACAACCGAAGGTACATTGTTACCTATAGGCACTCCGTGCCAGGGATGTGATTTAAGCACGAGTCTTATTTGTGCCCATATTTCCTGTAAATTATCTATATCCATTTTTTCATTCCTTGTTTAGCCCTATGGTGCGAAGGCGGGAATCCGTTTATTTTATATTTTATTAAGCTTAGTGCACTTAGTGGTGAAGAGCTTCTGATCTTATAGCATTAAACGTCAAATTTCAAACCGTCGTATGCAAATTCAATATTTGCAGGAAGCTTGCTGCTTGCTTCTGCGTGCACAATATCATGTGTCATATGAGTAAAATAAGTCTTACCGGCATTTATTCTGTGAGAAACAGCTATGGCTTCATCAACGGAAAAATGCGTTTCATGTTTGCGGTATCTTAAAGCGTCAATTATCAATACTTTTAAACCCTCTAGTTTGGGGAATTCCGATTCGGGGATAAAATTACAATCAGTTAAATATGCAAAATCACCTATGCGGAAACCGTAGACAGTTGTTGGTCCGTGTTTATATTCTATTGGAATTACATTTTGCCCCAATACATCAAAGGGTTTCAGTTCAATTTCATGCAGGTTTACAAGCGGAATACCGCCGCCTTTGTATGTATTTTCATCAAAAATATAACTGAAAGTCTGCCTTATCCTGCCTGCAGTTTCGCTGTTTGCATAAAGCTCCACATGTTTTCTGTGAAGCTGGTTTATCTGGCGGATGTCATCGAGTCCCATAATATGATCGATATGATAATGCGTGTATAACACTGCGTCAATATCGGTAACATTATTCAACAGCATTTGCTGGCGGAAATCAGGTGATGTATCTATTAAAATTCTTAAAGGCTTATTATCTACTTTAATATCAGTTTCTATGAAAACGGAGACTCTTAATCTTTTATCTTTGGGATCATTCGAAGTACATGCGGGACAATCGCATCCCACAATTGGGACACCTTGTGAAGTACCGCTGCCGAGAACTGTTACTTTCATTCATGCTCCCTGTTCATAATGTCTTTGTGTTCTTAATTTCTACCTGTTCATTCACTTTCTGCGGTTTCGGTTACTTCTTCATTTTGCGAAAGCTTTCTGGAGCTTTCCTTTTCAATTATTTCTCTGACATTAGGTTTAACAAAAATATCATCAATGCCTATTTCTTTCAGGCTCTTAGCAACAATAATTATCCTTCGCTCAACTTCATTTCGTGAGTTAACTACCAGCAGTCTTGATTCTTTTAAAATACAGTAGCCGCCTGCGAAGTTCCCTTTTTCGTAGCGCACTTTAAAGCCAAGCCTGTCAGCAACTTCTTCAAGCTCAGCAAGCATTTGTTTTAATTCAGGATCAACCGGCTTTTTTTTCTTCATTGGTATCTTTAATTTTCCTTAATGGCTTAAAAATAACTATCGGGATAATTGTATAATAACAAAGTATCGCAATTACGGGGACTCCGCGAAACGCACCGATCCTTTCACCAAAAAGCCTCAGCAGTTCATCGTGGTTTGGCGGACCCTGCTGGAAAAGCAGCATAAACCTGATATCAAGGTAGTTGGTATAAACTTCAACGGGTACGAACATAAAAAACAGTATCGCGCTCATTAAAAGCCATCCGTTCTCTTTCATTTTTAGTTTTGTAGTCGCAATAAACCATATTGCTGAAACCAATACTATAAAGTAACTTATCACCACAACCAGTGATGCGTTGGAAAGCATCTGGAAAAGCGTATTTTCCCTGTCCGGGGGAATTGAAGTGCGGAAATCAAACTGGTCGTAATCCAGCAGTTCATTGCCAATTAACGTTCTTATATTAATGCCGCCAAGCCAGAAAATACCGGCTATTACAAGTAACGTTAATGCTATTTTGTTTGATCTTGATTCGAGAAGTTGTGTCATTATTTACAAAAATATCATTTATTGATGATAAAAAATACAGAAAAGGAAATTACCTGTTTTATCCGAATAATCCTTTAAAAAAGCCTGTTTTTAGTTTTTTTGCTTCCGTTTGCACAGCATTGGAACTATCAGCCTGTAGTTTTTTGATTATTTCTTTTTTCAGTCCGGTATTTTTTGCAAGTGCAATTCTTACCTTTTCATCAGGATCACCGGAAAGTTCTTTTTGCAGTTCGATAGGTAACCCGTTTCCAAATTCCGCTGCGGTAATTCTTAATTCAACCGGATGAGAACTTAAACCTAATCTCAGATTATCATAAAAATATTTCTGAATTTTTGTAATATCCATATTGAAACTTATTTCTTCATTATTTTTGGCACTCAAAAATGACTTTAGCCATGATAGAAAAGCAGGAGTAACAAACGGCTTTTCAAAATATTCCTTTATGAAGTTTATGAAATGTTTACTGAAAACATTCAACGCGGTAACGTTGAGAAAATAATCAATTGAACCCTTTAATTCCGCTTCGCTGAGATCAAGAATTACAAATAACGGCTGAACTTCTTTATCAGGGTGAAGTTTCATCCATATTGAATCAGGCAGGTAGTTCTCATTATCACAATATTTGCATTTGATCTTTCGGTCGGTATCGTCGGATAGCTCAAGCCCCGCTCCGCAGGTCATACACTTGAACACAAGCAAAGATTCTTTCTCGGTATTTTTCTCTGCGTAATCTTTGCCAAATGAATCATTAAGCACGCCAACAGCTTTAGGGTGAAACTCTTTCAGTATTGCATCTGCTGCCCTGACGGGCATTTTATGGCTGCAATTAGGGCACGAGAATGTTTTCCCTGAGTTAATAGCATTCATTGCACTCTCTTCATCAATCACAGTAAAACATTCTTCGCAAAATGGCTGCCCGGATGAATATACAAGTTTATACGCACCTGCGCCCCCAATCTGCTCTATTCCTCCTGAAAGGAAACCGTTCATGTATTTTTCCTTATGCATGATTCCGAACATCTTGTCATTTATCACAGTAGAAACGCTTACATTCTTTCCGCAATTCTGGCATGTATCAGTATCTGTAATTCCGGATACCGCAATATTATTATTACATCCAGGGCAGACTAACTGTAACTGAAAAACTGATGTCTTTAGCATTAATAAAATACCGTTCCTTCTTTTAAATATTTTGGATTGAATTCTCTCAGGTCGGTACCTGATTCCAAAACTGATTTAAGGTTTGCAAAGAAAAATGTCCACCCTATCTGGCAGCTCATATGTGTACCAACTTTATGTCTTTCATCGGTCGGTATACCATACTGACGCAGTGAAACTATACAATCCCTGCCGGATTTTCTGAATTTAACATCGCACTTTCCGCCTGCAAAAGTGAAACTGAAAAATGAATTTTTCCTTACTGCAAGTACTTTACCGCGTTCCATAGCATCCATGACCCACATAAATGCATACTCGCCGCCTGCTTTAAGCTCAACTTTGGCTCCGGTTAAGAACCATTTACATAATAACTTAGGGTCAGTCCACATTTTAAACAGCTTCTCCGGTGTCCCTTTAAAAGCCGCCTGTAGTGTAAATTCTTTCCAATTGTACTTAAATTTTTTAGGCATATCTATTTAACAATTATTAAAAATTTCTATTTTGAATTAATTTCAGCGAACCTGTCTTCAAGCCAGAATTTTATCCCAAAGTGATTTTTTTGATTTAGGTTCATATCATCTGAAAATTTCTTAACTTCATACTCTTTTGCTGTTTTATCAGTTGAAAGCTTGATATTAATAAGTAAAATAGTAAGCTTCAAGAATCCTAAAATTGATTGTTTATAATCTGATGAAATTTGCTCCTCTTTTACCAGCGATTTCCTGAAATACTCTGCTTGTTCCCGGGTTTCTTCATAATATCCAAGCTGATAATTCAGCTGTATCTGCATTATCTTCACCTGAACTTTCATTATTTGAAGCGGGAAGTTAACCTTTGAAACAAGTGTCAGTGCCTGCTTCAGGTCGCCTGAGCAGTGGGCAATGTAAGCATTTGAAAAATTGATACAATTATCAGCCTGGTCCTCCGGTAGTTCAACGGAAAACTCTTTGATGAACTGTTGCGAGAGTTCTTTATCACCATCACGCATAAACACTTTTATGAAATTGATGAAGTCAGGGTAAAGCAAGGCACCCAGGGAAACCATGTTATTCAGATATGCATGCCTGAACAGGTCGTAACACTCTTTAATAAAATCTCTGTTGGCGTTAATGTTGAACTGGTCCATGCAAAAACCGAAAATATACATGTGGGCATAATACGCATCTTCAACGCCTAACTCATCAAAATTATTCAGATATAGTTTTTTCAAAATATGGTAATACTCAATATTTCTGTTAACTATCAACAGGATAATATATTTATATACATTAATTATCGGATTATTGCCTGAATGTTTTTTATCGATATAATTATAAACTTCTTCAAACATTTTCATATCTGCGGAAGTATTATTTTCTTTGCTGATATGAAGCATCAGGGCATAGAATTTGAGCATATTTATGAGTGTGTAGTCATGAAAGCTGTTGAATTCATCCTGGATCATTTCAATGCTGCTGGGTTTTTCAAGCAGCTTTGAAAAGTGTCTTTCGGTAACCAGCAGGTATTCGTTATATAAATGAAAACCGTCTTTGATCTTGGCCTGCTCAAATTTCTTTTCGAAATGTGTCACGAAATTTTTGTGCAGTGACATTAGCTTGCGGGAGCGAAGCTCAGTAAGCATGTTATAATCTGCGGAAAATGAAGTTGTGATATTGGATTGCTGTTTCAGGAACTCAAGCCCAAGGTTGTATAGATCTGAAATAATATTTTTGATCTTAAAATAATCAAATTCACTGCTTCCAAAGATCCTTTTAAAAATCAATTCTTCATTCACTTTTTCCGGATCAAACTCAGGATAATACTTTTCCAGTTCATTATTCAGCTTAATGATGTTCTTATTTTTGTTAAAATAAGGCGAATTAACAAAATCCCTGAACTTTTTAATTTCAGCCGCTTGAAATGTCTGAAGTAATTTAATGAGTTTTGTGTTTTTCACAAATATAATTTTCTAAAATGAATACACAAAAATACTGAAAAATGTCATTAAATAGGCATTTTTTTCCTGTTCACGGTTAAAAAGTTTTCTAAAAACAGAAATATTTTACTTTTGAAGAACGATTCTGATAGGTTAAGTTTGCTTCGTCAGGCTATATGATGCATTCAAACATCAATAAACATTGTTATTCATCCCCCGAACACTCCATAACACTTCCTGGAGCATCGTATAGCCGACGAATTCAGAAAATTATGGGTTTGGGGGATTAGATTATTTCTATACATCAAAAAAATGAAAGGAATTACAGAATGAAAAAAACATTATTACTTTTTATACCGGTATTTTTACTTGCAGTTTTCGTGGCTGCCTGCGGCAACAATGATACAGGAACAGGCCTATTTGGACAGGGTAACAATAATGTAACATTCACTATGGGCGTTCAGCAGAGTACAAACGGTGTGCAGTTTACCTGGCAGCCATCAGCTAGTGTAAGGATTACAAACATGATACTCGGTACGAACGGTTTTTCTGATACCATTACTGATAACTCTAACCAGCTATACACGGCTAACCAGGTTTGGGCTTATCCAAATGAATACACCGGCGTAACATCCGGACAGCAGTGGCAGTTCAGTTTTACAGGGACTGATTCTCTGAACCAGGCTTATACATCAACGGCTAACTTAACAATTCCATAAATCAATAATCATATCAAAAAACTAAAGGAGAAAAAAATGAAGCTTAAAACAATTTTATTCGCTGCACTCTTGGCAGTATCAACAATATCAATATATTCGCAGTCAAAATTATCACTTGGGTTTGAAGCAGGGTTGAATATTGCGAACACAGTTGAAACTCCCTCTTCATCATTCGGCTCAAAAATGGGATTTATTATTGGAGGTATGCTGGATGCAAATTTATCACCAAATTTTTCATTACAGCCAGGAGTTAGATTTATTACTAAAGGAAGTTCGTATTCAGGTGCTGATGGAGTTGCAACTTTTAATTCCAGTGTAATTGAAATAGACGCTTTAGCAAAAGTAAAATTTCCACTTACTGAAATTAAACCATATTTATTTGCTGGCCCCAGCCTGGGCTTTATTATGTCTGTAAACTACTCGCAAACTCCCACAGGAGGCACTTCGTCATCACAAGATGTAAGCCAATATTTTGAATCAATTGATTTTGGTTTAATGTTTGGCGGCGGTTTAGATTTTAAAGTTGCTCCAACAATGGATCTTTTCGGACAGTTCGGCTATTCGCTTGGACTTTCTAACATAAGAAAAAACAATCCTGCTGCTACAACTAAAACAACAGGCATTCAAATAACTACCGGCTTAAGATTTAAACTATAATAATTTACAAGTTCCATCCTTCTATACTCAATGACGTTAATAACCCCGGTACCGGTTGTGCCGGGGTTATTTATTAATTTGTAAAACAAAAAAGGAGAGCTTTTTGCTCTCCCTTAAATAATAAACTATGATCTTGAATTTAACTTGTCTTTATGTTTGATGTTTCAGCCTCCGGTGTGCCTTCTGTTGCCGCAGCAACTATTTCACTCTTCGGCTTTTTTAAAATACCGTAAGGTATCACAACACAATATCCTGCAACCAATAATATCGGCGCTAAAACTGTTGGCAAAAAGCCGTTAACAGAATTTTCAGACATCAGAAAATAACCGATTATCAACAGCGCTACTCCCAAACCTATTATCATAAAGTTCTCTTTTTCCAGCGGAAATGAAAACTCTCTTTTGGGTCCTTTTGATTTACCTATCTGTGTTTTTTTACCTTTTACTTTTGGCTGCATAATAAAGTTTTAACTCTCTGTTTTTATAATGTGTTGATAATTAAACTATTCCAAAGATATGTGTTTGATAAAACAATTTCAATCCTAATTGAAATTAACCGCTGTTATACCTTTGCAAGCTCTTCGTAAAAATCCGCGCTGGTTAATATACCATTGTAGAAATTGTTCATATTCAAATGCTCATCAGGTGAGTGCGCATTCTCATCGGGCAGGCCGAATCCAAGCAGCACCGTAGGTGCTTTTAAGTACTCTTCAAGTGTAAATACGATTGGTATTGAGCCGCCTTCTCTCATAAACACAGGTTCTTTGCCAAATCCCGCCTTTAGAGCTTTAATTGCTGCCTTATTCCATTTGCTGTCGATCGGCGATATCCACGGCTTACCGTGATGCTGGCCGTAAACTTCAGTCTTTATACTTTTCGGTGCAATCTTCTTTACAAAATCTACAAATAACTTTTCAATTTTATCCGGGTCCTGGTTCGGCACAAGTCTCATACTGATTTTTGCTGATGCTTTTGAAGGTAGTACTGTTTTCGCTCCTTCACCTGTAAATCCGCCCCATATACCGTTACAATCCAGTGTGGGTCTTGACCATAATCTCTCTAGTGTTGTGTAGCCTTTTTCTCCCGCAAGCGCGTCTACTTCAAGACCCGCAGCATATTCCTTATCATCAAACGGGAGTTTTGCGAAGTTATCTTTTTCTTCTTTACTCAATGGTGCAACATCATCATAAAATCCGTCGATCAATATCTTCCCGTCAGCATCCTTCATCTTCGCTATCATTTCAGCAAGCGCGTTAATGGGATTTTCAACCGCGCCGCCGTACTGACCTGAGTGCAAATCGCGGTTAGGTCCGGTTACATCAACCTGCATATAACATAAACCTCTTAATGCGTAACCTAAAGCAGGAAGCTCTTTAGAAAACATTGAAGTATCAGAAACTACAATTACATCACATTTCAGCAACTCAACATTATCTTTGATGAACTGTCCTAAATTCATACTGCCTATTTCTTCTTCACCTTCAATCAGCAATTTGATATTTACAGGCAAAGATTTGTTTTGGCTTAAATGAGCCTCAACAGCCTTTAAATGAATGAATACTTGCCCCTTATCATCGGCGGAGCCGCGTGCGTAGAGATTATCACCTCGTACCTCAGCTTCAAACGGCGGCGATGTCCACAGCTCCAGCGGATCAACGGGCTGTACGTCATAATGTCCGTAAATCAGCACTGTAGGCTTATCAGGGCCGGCATTCAGCCAGTCTGAATAAACCACAGGATGACCTTTTGTGGGATACACTTTGGCATTTTGCATGCCGATTGATTCCATATGCTGTTTCAAATACTCAGCACATTCAAGAACATCCTTTTTGTTTTCAGGGTTAGTGCTTATGCTTGGGTAGCTTAAAAAATGTTTAAGCTCTTTTAAATACCGGTCGTTATTGCTCTTAATAAAATCCGTTATTTTGCTCATAGTATGTTCAGTTCCTTTGTTATCTTACTTTCCGCAGAATTTCTTAACCTGTTCCTGAGCAAACGTATCATTTGGCTCAAATGTCAGGTATTTCTGGTAATCAGCGCATGCTTCTGCATTCTTTGATACACCCGCATAGTTATTTGCGCGCCATAAATATGCGCTTGCAATATTTGGGTTAAGCTCCATGCTTTTTGTCAAAATTTCTGTACCTTTATCAAATTCGTTTAAATAGAAATCACAAATGCCTGCATAAACGTAAGCCGCAACATTAAGTATTCCAAGCTCAATTGCCTTACCGAATTTTATACGGGCATCGCCGTATTTCTGTTCAGCAAACAATGCTTTGCCGTATTCAAAATATGTGTTCTCGTCATTTGGGTCAAGCGCAACGGCTTTATCAAGATCTGCGTAAGCCTCGGAGAACTCTTTTTTATCTACATGGATCTTTGCCCTTTTGGTATAATCTTCACTGTTCAGGTCTTCGGGTTTTACCTTTGCGAAATATTCATCAGCTTTTGCATAATCTTTCTTTTCGATCATTACATAAGCTGTGTATTTATTCGCTTCGCTGTATTCAGCATCTTTTGCAAGAACTTCGTTCAGAATTTCAAGCGCTCTATCATATTCACCTTTACCGTAATATGATTTCGCCAGGTATGTTTTACCTCTTGGAGAGCCCGGTACTAATGCGTCATACCTTTCAAACGCCTCAATTGCATCTGTGAATTTATCAAGCAGGTAGAACATCAACCCTTTTTCAAAGAAGGCCGGGGCAAAATTATTATCTGCTTCTGATGATTTGATATAATTTTCTAGCGCTGCGCTGTATTTTTTCTGTTTGAATGAAATTTTACCCAAACCGAATAATGCCGGCGCATAATTCGGTTTTAATTTAAGTGACTGGTCATAATTTGTTTTTGCCGGGTCAAACGCTCCGCGCGCAAGATATGCATCACCTAAGCCGACATATATCATCGGGTTCTTTTCATCATAAGTTTTGGCCATGGTTAAAGATGTGATTGCTTTATCAACTTTACCATCAGCGATAAAATTATCAGCTTCAGCACTTAGCACATTAATTATTGTTTCAATTTCAGCTTTATCAAGATCATCTTTGGTCTTGTTAAGCGGAAGGTACTTCTTTGATTTTTCAAACTGAGATGAAGCCTCGCCGTAATTTTTCAGTGATGAATAAAGCTCTCCTAATGCTGAATATGCTTCAGGGCGTTCTTCATCTTTTTTAACGGCATCCTTTAAGAATTTTTCAGCATCTTTTACCGAACCTGTCTGAAACAAAGCTATGCCGTAATATAAATTCGCGTCGTATGAATCTTTGGATACGCCTTTTAATAAATTCAATGCACCAAGGTAGTCGCCTTTTTTAATGGCATCCATACCTTTCTCCAGATTATCCTGTGCATTAACCGCTGCAGCAAATATCATGAAAAACATAACCGCTCTTAACACATATTTAGTAAACATGATCAAATAATATTAAATTTATAGTTTATGCTTAATTATACTTTATGCTTAATTTTAAAGTGATTTTTATGATTAATTGTTTCGTTTATAAGCTGTAATTTGTGTAAAAATTTGTAACCCGTAATCGCTTAATTCAGCTGAATTATCTTAACCGGCTGAGTAACCGGAACCAGCCCTGATTTAAGCACAATTC
>JABFSP010000205.1 GCA_013140565.1 Ignavibacteria bacterium | reverse complement strand
GGTAGATGGCGTGTATGATGCTGACCCCGAAAAGAACAAGGATGCCGTGATGTATGAAAACATTACCTTTGGCGATGCTTTAAGTAAGAACCTGAAGGTTATGGATATGACTGCATTTGCTTTATGCAGGGAAAATAACATCCCTATAATTGTTTTTAACATGAATAAAGAGAACAATTTTGAGGATATAGTTTTAGGCAAAAAAGTCGGGACCTTTGTTCATAATTAAACTCTGCATTAACTGTATTTTTTATTATTAATAATTACTATTTTTATAAGTACCCGGTTTAAATTTATACAGAAATTCTATGATCAAAGAAATAATCAAAGAAACAGATAATAAGATGCACAAAGCCACAGAGCATTTGCGCAACGAATTAATCAGAATAAGAACAGGAAAAGCAACAACCAACCTGCTTGACGGTATTAAAGTTGACTATTACGGCACATTAACTCCATTAAGCCAGGTAGGTAATTTAAGTACTCCTGATATTCATACTATCTCAGTTCAGTGCTGGGATAAAACTGCGATGCCTGCGGTTGAAAAGGCTATACTGAACTCAAATCTCGGGTTAAATCCTATTAACGATGGTAATGTTATAAGGATACCCATCCCTACCTTAAACGAAGAAAGAAGAAAAGAGCTTGTTAAGCTTGTAAAAAAATACGCTGAAGACGGAAAAATTGCTGTTCGCAACGTCAGACGCGATGAAATAGAACGGGTTAAAAAGGCCGAAAAAGACGAGCACTTTTCTGAAGACGACCGTAAACACGCCGAAGGCGAAATCCAAAAACTAACCGATAAGCATATAAAAAAAATAGACCTTTTAGTTGTTCAAAAAGAAAAAGAAATAATGGAAGTCTGATCTTATTTCACTCAAGATCCGCTCCGATATTAAATGAAATATTTTTGGTCTATAGTTTATAGTTTCCTCTTCCTGCCCGTATTCTGGCTGGGCGCAAGATCTTTGTCCCTTTTCAACAATAAATTAAAAGCCGGTTTCAAGGGAAGAAAGGGTTTGTTTAAATATCTTAAACCTAAGGTACTAACGCTTGACCCCGCAAAAAAGAATGTTCTTATTCATTGCGCATCACTTGGTGAGTTTGAACAGGCTAAACCCATAATTGATGAGCTTGATAAAACAAATAAATATAATTTTATTGTTTCATTCTTCTCCCCATCAGGATTCAATCATTCAAAAATTGATACTCCGCTTAAGTCTAAAATAATAAAAACATACCTGCCTTATGATACACCGCCTGCTGTAAAGAAATTTATTGATATTACAAATCCCGCGGCGGTCATATTTATTAAGTATGACCTGTGGATGAACCTGCTGAAAGAGCTTAAAGAGCGTAATACTTATACAATGGTCGTTAACTCTGCTTTCGATCTGCGGCGCTTTAAATGGAAATTCCCGGTAAGCCTATCGTATAAAAAAACAATTTATGAATTTGTAGATGTAATTGGTGTGACTGACGAAGAGGACAGGCTGCATTTCAGAAAGCTTATGAAGGGAACTGACTCTGAAATATTAGTATTTGGAGATACAAAATACGAACGCATCAGCAAAGCGAAAGAAGTATCAAGTGATAAGGCGCTTATTAATGGAAATGTACTTAACAAGAAGAATGTATTCGTAGTGGGCAGTTCATGGGATAAAGATGATGATGTGATTTTCCCGGTGATTGATAAGATAAGCTCAAACGGACTATCGGAAGAACTTTCACTTGTAACAATACTCGCTCCGCATGAACCTACAGAGGATACGCTTGACCAGATCGAGTACGATATACACGAAAAGTATCCTCACATCAAAAGCATAAGGTATTCTGAACTGAATAAATATAATGGCGAGAACCTGATAATTATTGACTGCATTGGTATATTAATGGGACTTTACAAATACGCGCACGTTGCTTATGTTGGCGGCGGTTACCAAACCGGAATGCATAATGTACTTGAGCCCGCCGGCTACGGGATTCCCGTAATGTTCGGTGATGAGAAACTCTCCGAAGATGCGGAGCATCTTATCAAAAATGGCGGGGGAATAGCAGTAGAGGATTCCAAAGAGCTGTTTAAATCACTGGTAAACCTGCTCAGGAAACGTGACTACAGGTTTGAGGTCGGCAAAAAATCGCTTTCAGTGTTTGACCGCAAGAACGAAGCCTCAAAAAAAATAGCTGAAGTAATTAATAATCAGATATAAACCCTCTTGTCATTCCTGCGGAAGCAGGAATCTTTATTAATAGAACTTAAATTTTCATTTTGATCAAAATTTAAACTCCAAGCAGAATATGTTCGATCGCACAAAATTTTTCGATGAATCATTAAACGAAAGCGCTGAAACCAAGCTTGCTATACTGAAACATTGCCGGGGTGATGTTTATAAGGCGATTGATATTATGAACGTAAGCATAAAAGCCGGCGGAAAGATACTGTTCTGCGGCAATGGCGGCTCCGCCGCCGATAGCCAGCACCTGGCAACGGAGTTCATCATACGTCTTTCACACGATATTAAACGCCCCGCAATCGGCGCAATTGCGCTTACTACCGATTCCAGCCTGCTTACAGCAGGTGCCAATGATATTGGCTATGATAACGTATTTGCTCGTCAGGTCGAGGGACTCGGGGCAGCAGGCGATGTACTTATCGGAATATCAACGAGCGGTAACTCAGCAAGTATAATAAAAGCCTTTGAGATGGCTAAGTCTAAAGGAGTCAAAACAATAGCATTCCTTGGCGGTACAGGCGGTAAAATAAAAGGTACCGCTGATTGTGAGATCATCATTCCTTCAAACAATACCCAACGCATCCAGGAAGGACATATTACTATCGGTCATATTATCTGCGAAAGTGTTGAGAGGGAGCTGTACTCTTGATTGTGAGGAGCGTAGCGACGCGGCAATCTCATTAATAGCCAAACGAGATTGCTTCACCGGATAAATCCGGTTCGCAAAGCTAACTAGTATTAAAAACCGCATTCTTATCAACTCTTATAATACTGCTCAATAACATCTGCATTCTCAAATATCTCACCACTTTATTCTTCAGCAATTCGTTATTTGTCAGGTCACGGGATTTATCTTCCTGCCTGTATTCAATGCTATGCCTTGCCAATTGACTCAGAACATTCGCATTTGGCGTGCCGAAGTTAAACGCAATCAACAGAGTTAATATGATAAAAGCTTTTTTCATATGGGTAAATCTATGTTATATTTTTGAATAATTCAATATATTTAAATAATGAAAAAC
>JABFSP010000320.1 GCA_013140565.1 Ignavibacteria bacterium | reverse complement strand
TGTTTTACGAGTGTGGTATCTCGTTTTTAATTTTGTAAATTGAAGTTTTTATAATAATATATACCATAAATGAATTTTGACGGCATAAAAAAAATTGTAGAAGTTTTGATCTTTTCATCAGATAGACCCCTAACGCTGAAACAGATGAAAGATATCATCAACCAGGAAAAATCCGAAACGGGTGTTACTTCTGATATCCGTAATATTGAAAAAGCCGCCAACGAGCTTATTGAAAAATATAACTCGGGCGACTATTCTTTTAATATTATTCAGGTTGCCGGCGCTTACCGCTTCGCGACTAAGCGTGAATTCGCACCCTGGCTGGCAAAACTTAACAAGGAAAAATTAAAACGCCGTCTGTCACAATCAGCCCTGGAAACACTGGCGATAATTGCATATACACAGCCTATCACAAAGGGTGAAATTGAAGCTGTAAGAGGTGTTAACGTAGATTATATTATCGGTTCATTGCTTGAAAAAGACCTGATAACAATAAAAGGGCGCGCAGAAGTTGTGGGCAGGCCCATGTTATACGGAACAACCGATAACCTGCTTGAGTATCTTGGAATAAATGATATAGCGGATCTTCCGCATCTTAAAGCTATTGAAGAAATTATCAAAGCGGGTCCGCCGGATGGTGTTTCACAGTCAGATATTGATTTCTACGAAGAGATAAACCATATCCGCGAAAAGCTTGTAACAGGCGGCAACGCCGCTGCGCAGCTTATTTCAGAAGTTGATACGCAAGGTACCGAAAGCGCGGTTATACATGAGCTTAATCCGGATGATGAAAATGGCAGTGTACCTGAAATTATTGGCGAAGAAAGCGAAGTTGAAATAAATGCAGGATCAGAGGGTATAGAAAGTATCAAAGATGAAGAGAGTAATTAAAAAAAGACCCTTTAAAAGATCTGATGATGTACCTGATTATGTGAACCCCGAAAAAAAGACATGGGGAAAGTCAGATCCGGAAGAAGAGCATTATGAAGAAGAAAAAGATTCAAACGAAACAAAACTTACAAGACTAAACAAATTTATTTCGAATGCGGGTGTAACCGCAAGAAGAAAAGCAGATGAATTAATTTTTACAGGAAGGGTTACAGTAAACATGCAGACTGTTACAGAACCGGGCACAAAAGTGAACCCGGAAAAGGATGTAGTAAAACTTGACGGGGAGAAGATAAAACCTCAGTCAGAATTTATCTACGTTGTACTTTTTAAACCAAGAGGTTATGTAACTACCACTCACGATGATAAAGGCAGACCGACCGTGATGGATCTTATAGGTCTGAACACCCGCCTGTACCCCATTGGCAGGCTTGACTACGATACCGACGGCGTACTGCTTCTTACCAACGACGGCGAGTTTTCCAACATGATGATGCATCCAAGGCACAAGATATTTAAAACATACTTTGCCAAGCTTGATAAACCCATGGAAGAGAACGATACCAAAAAACTTCGTGAAGGAGTTATGATTGACGGCCGCCCGACATCGAGGGCTAAGGTAAGGATAATACCAAATACCGGCGAGCAGAATATCTGGATATCAATCCATGAAGGAAGGAACCGCCAGGTAAGAAGAATGCTTGAAGCGCTTGGTTATATAGTGCAAAGATTAAAACGAGTTGAGTATGCCAGGATAGGTCTTGACGGCCTAAAGCCGGGTGAGTGGAGATACCTGACAGAGGAAGAATTCATAGAAGCTAAAAAGCTTGCGACACCCAAGCCCCCCGTATTCAGGAAACCCGAGCCGGAAGAAAAGCCGGAAGGTGAACCGGTGAAGAAAGAGAAAAAAGGGAAGAAGGGCGGAAAGAAGAAGAAAAAGCAGAAAGATAAACTCAAAAAAGCTGCATCAGTTCAGCAGCCTTCTTCAGGCTCCGATGTTCTGGAAAGTATATCCAAAGAACTTGAAAATATTTCTGAGCAGATCTCTGATAACAAGGAAGACTAGTTAAGTTCAAATAATATTTTTATTTTTTTAAAGCAGCAAACGGTTACTTCCAAAATTTTATAGGACACAATTAAGCTCTGAGGGGTTTCAATCAATTGTGTCCTTTTGTATTTAGCGAAATCAAAGTTAAACGATAATATAACCAACAGGAGAATTTTTTGCAGGAAACTAACGATCTGGTAAAGAACCGGCTTGCAGCACTTGAAGAAATAAAAAAAATGGGTATAAATCCATACCCGCACAGGTTTGATGTTACGGCGAATTCCGCTGAAATATTGAGCACATTCAAAGATCCCGCTGATGAGGCTGAAACCGAAGCGAATAAACTGAAGATAATTTCAGTTGCAGGCAGAATTATGGCTATCCGCAAGATGGGTAAAGCCAGCTTCTTCCAGGTAAAAGATGATACAGGAAAGATCCAGATATACATCAGGCAGAACGATGTTGGTGAACAGCTTTATAAGTTGTTCAAATTGCTTGATATTGGCGATATTGTTGGGGTTAACGGATTTGTATTTCGCACAAAAATGGGTGAAGTATCTGTTCACGCAACAACATTTGAGTTATTGACCAAAACTATTCAGCCGCTGCCTGTGGTGAAAGAAGAAACCACTGAAACAGGCGAGAAAATTATACATGATGCATTTGCCGATGTTGAATTGCGTTACAGGCAAAGATATATTGATCTTATTGTAAACGACCACGTTAAGGAAACATTTGTAAAACGCACAAAAATTATTCAAGCCATAAAGCGCACACTGGAAGGTTATAATTTTTTTGAAGTGGAAACACCAACTCTGCAATCAATATACGGCGGCGCGAATGCAAGACCGTTTATTACTCAGCATAATGCGCTGAATATTCCATTGTACCTCCGAATTTCAAATGAACTTTACTTGAAAAGGCTTGTGGTAGGGGGATTCAACCGTGTATATGAGTTTGTAAAGGATTTCCGCAATGAAGGAATTGACAGAACGCATAACCCGGAATTTACACAGGTTGAGTGGTACCAGGCTTATGGTGATTACAACGACAGCATGAACCTGTTCGAAGAAGTTGTTGAAAAAGCATGTCTCGCTGTTAATAGTACTACTAAGTTAGATTACCAGGGAACTGAAATTGATTTCAAAAGTCCATGGAAACGCCTGAAAATGGTTGATGCAATTGCAGAAAAGAACGGCATTGATGTGCTGAACATGAAAAAAGCTGATATCATTCAGTATATGAAAGATAAAGAAATTGATCTTGACCCGAAGATCACGCACAGTAAAGGACTCGTAATAGCAGCACTGTTTGAAGCTACC
>JABFSP010000280.1 GCA_013140565.1 Ignavibacteria bacterium | reverse complement strand
AAATAAATGTTACAGTGCGTTGTTTCAAAATTCAGGAAAAATTGGGCTAAAAAAGTCCTAATTTCTTACTATTTTGCATAAATAACTTATCGAAATATGGAAAAAATAACTTCTTTTTTTCTCTTCATATTATTATTAATCAATACTTCATTCGGACAGGATACATTTTCCATAACTGCTGTTGATCCGGTAACGGGACTTGTGGGCAGTGCAGGTGCATCATGTATTGCTGGTTCAATTATTCTCAGCGATGTGCATCCAAACCGCGGCGTGATACATACTCAGGCATCGTATAATGCCACAAATCAGAGTGTTGGGAGAAATCTGATGAATCTTGGATTTACTCCACAGCAGATAATTGACTCTTTGATTGCCAGAGACGCCAACCATTTTGTAAGGCAGTATGGCATTACGGATTTTGTAGGTTCAAATGTCAGAACAGCAGGATACACTGGTGTAAACTGCACAAATTATAAAAATCATAATCTTGGACCGACATTTACGGTACAGGGGAATATTCTACTAGGACAGCAGATACTTGATTCAATGTACAACAGATACGTGAACACTCCGGGCACAATGGCAGAAAAATTAATGGCAGCTTTGCAGGGCGCAAAAGTACCGGGGGCAGATACAAGATGTTTGGCTACTAACAGGTCATCAATTTCAGCATTTATTCGTGTTGCAAAACCAACTGACCCGCAAAGCGGGCCGTACTGGCTTGACCTGAATGTACAGACAGTGCCTTCACCTCGGGACCCGATTGATTCTTTACAGATATTATTCAACCAGTGGCAGATGACAGGAATATCCAATAACCAGGGAATTTATCCCGAAACATTTTCGCTTGAACAGAATTACCCTAACCCTTTTAATCCGGTAACAAACATTACTTTTGATATTGGCACACTTTCATTTGTAAAACTCGCAGTCTATGATATAACCGGGAAAGAAATCGCAGTACTTGCTGATTATAATTTCCACCGGGGAAGATATACAATTAATTTTGACGCATCAGGACTTGCAAGCGGCGTCTATATTTACAGACTATTTGCAGCCGATATTTTGAATACATCCAAGAATATTTTTACTGATACCAAAAAATTGATTTTGTTAAAATAAATTTAGGAAATTGCCGCAGATAGTAACCAATTACATTGAGCTTCACATTTGCAGGAAAACTGACCAGGGCGATAAATTCCTTTTACTCAAAAGGGCGGATGATGCGAAGATATATCCCGGCATATGGCAGATGATCACGGGTACAATTGAATCACACGAACATACAAAGGATACGCTCATTCGTGAGCTTGAAGAAGAAACGGGCCTTAAACCCGCAAAGATATACAGCATACCGAGAATAAACACATTTTATTTGGCAATATCAGATAAGATATGCATGTCACCGGTATTTTTAACGATAGTTGAAGATGAGAATGTAAAAATATCAGCGGAGCATTCAGAATACAAGTGGGCAGGGTATGAGTTGGCGAGGGATATTATTCACTGGCCAAACCAGGTCGATAGTTTGGATATAATTAAACGGTATTTGGATGACAGGGATTTGTTTTCTAAGTTGGTTGAAGTTTGAATTCAAATAGTAAATCAACCTATGTTATCAAATTTTCCATGTAAAGACGTCCCGTTGGGACGTCTCAAATGACAATGACTCTATTCAATAATAAATACAGAGTTGAATCTGCAAAATTAAAAGGTTGGGATTACTCAGATACATCAATATATTATGTTACCATTTGCACCGAAAATATGACGAAGTTTTTTGGGAAGATAAGTAATGGAAGAATTGACCTGACGTCTGAAGGCAAAATCGTTAAAGAAGAATGGATGAAGACTGCGGAGATAAGGAAAAATGCACTACTTGATGAATTTATAGTTATGCCAAATCATTTACATGGGATAATTGCATTAACAAAGTCTGATGAAAAATTATTATCGGAGACGTCCCAGCGGGACGTCTTTACAGGGTCAAGACTGCAGCCCGATACATTAAGTTCAATCATCAATCAGTTTAAGGGTAAGTGCACTAAAAGGATACGTGAATTCAATAAAGAATTCAAATGGCACAGTCGATTTCACGACCGGATAATAAGAAGTGAGAGAGAACTAGACAATATCAGAGCTTATATTCATTACAATCCCCAAAAATGGAGCAAAGACGAATTTTACATTGACTAAAGACGAACAATATATGACGCGATGTTTTGAGCTTGCCTTAAAAGGTGCGGGCAATGTTTCGCCAAATCCTATGGTGGGATGTGTTATTGTAAAAAACGGTAAAATTGTTGCAGAAGGCTACCACAAAAAATACGGCACTAATCATGGCGAAAGGGCTGCGATTGTTTCAGCATTGAAAAAAGGGATCAACTTAAAAGGCGCCGAGCTTTATGTGAACCTTGAACCTTGTGCGCATTTCGGCAAGACTCCCCCGTGCAGTGACCTGATAATTGAGCATAATTTTTCAAAGGTTGTAATTGGCGTTAAAGACCCCTACCATGAAGTTGCAGGCAAAGGTATAGCACGGATGAAAAAAGCAGGCATCAAGGTCATAACAGGCGTGCTGGAAGAAGAAGCTAAAGAATTGAATAAATTCTTTTTCAAGTTTGTTGCCACCGGACTTCCATACATCACAATAAAAGCCGCACAGACAATTGACGGGAAAATTGCAGATGATAAGTACAGGTCAAAATGGATATCATCCACAGAGTCGAGGCGAACCGTACATAAGCTTCGCTCAGTTTACGATGCAGTTCTTGTTGGAGCCAATACTGTTAAATATGATAATCCAAAGCTAAATGTAAGGGATGTTAGGGGCAGGGATCCGTATAGAATAATAATTGATAAAGACCTGGCATTAAAGCATGGTTACGATGTTTATAAATATGCAGATGGCAAAACCATTGTAATTACTTCACTGAATGCTGAGATAAGCAAAATAAAATTATTGCAGAAGAAAAATATTATAGTTCTGCCCTGTAAGATAAAAAATGGCAAAATTGATCTTGCGGATGCTTTGAAAAAACTGGCTTCGCATAATATAGCAAGTATTATGGTAGAAGGGGGCGCATTTGTTTACAATGAGTTTCTGAAAGCAGGATTGGTGGATGAGATGCTGATATTCATAGCTCCCGATGTAATGGGCAGCGATATAACAGCATTCAGCGATAAAAAAAGTTTCAAGGATTTCAGTAGTGTTAATTATTACACATCCAGCAGGGATATATTGGTGAATTTGAGGAA
>JABFSP010000340.1 GCA_013140565.1 Ignavibacteria bacterium | reverse complement strand
CAGCCTTAGAAACAAGGTGATTAAATAACAGTGTTATTTAATCAGGATCATTTTTTTTGTTTCGGTAAACGAACCTGCTGTTAACCTGTAAAAATACGTTCCGCTTGGCAGCGCCGAGGCATCGAAATCAGCCGTGTAAATGCCGGGAGTTAAATTTTGATCTACCACATCTGCAATTTCTTTTCCCATTATATCATAAACTTTGACTGATACATAACCGGCGTTTGGGATACTGAATGTAATATTAGTGGCCGGGTTAAACGGGTTTGGATAATTCTGCCCGAGTGAAAACGACCCGGGAATTTCACCGCCTATGATCTGTATTCCGGTTGGGATACTTCCGCCGTTTGTTGTTCTCCTGACAGTGCCGCTTGCGCCGCATACAATACCATTATCATCTGTGGACATAACATCAAGACCCCTTAATGCTGCTGTGCTGTTGCTTACCTGTGCTACCCACGTGGCGCCTGCATTGGTGGATTTCAGTATTGTGCCCGCTGAACCAACAGCATATACTTTTGTTGAAGTAATAAATTTTATATTCTGCAGGTCATTTGTCGTTCCTGTATTTATTGTGCTCCAGTTCGTTCCGCCGTTTGTGGTTCTTTTCATGATCCCTGCGTCACCGCAAATTATTCCGGTGCTGGCATTAACAAAGGTCATTGCAAAATAATCAAGCGGAAGCTTTGCTGTCTGGGTCCAGTTCACACCCGCATTTGTACTTTTAAATATGAATGAAGTATCAACTACATTATCAAGCCCAAGTATGAAATAGGTTGATGAACTGCCTATTGAAATTGCTATACCATGAATAGACGCGTCTGAGGTAAAATTGATCGATGTAAAATTTGTTCCCCCGTTTGTAGTACGCCTCAGGGTATTATTGCTTGTCAGAGCCAGCCCTGTATTTAAGTCAGGGAAGAGCAAGTCTGCAAAAACGGTACTTGCAACCTGCTGTACCCAGTTTTGCCCGCTGTTAGTGGATTTATAGAGCCCCGATACACTTGCAGCCCATCCTGTAGTTGCATTTCCTGTAGCCGGAAAGAATATTTTGTTAATATTACCTGAGCTTGGACTTGTAAGCGGTGTCCATGTCTGCCCTATGTTGGTCGATTTTAATACCGTTCCGGTGAATCCGCAGGCATAGGTCAAATTGTTGGTTATTATCTGGACACTTGTAAGAAAATTCGATGTACCTGATGTTACTGATACCCATTGTGAATATGTGAAATTGTGGAAAAGTGAAATGGCGAATATGATGATAGTGAGTTTTATAAACTTCTTCATTTTGTTTGTCCTTTCTGAGACATTATGGATTTTGTATATATTTATAAATTTTTTTAATCCGGACTTTAGGGTAAACTCTCCGGATGAGCTTACCTTCTTCAGTCCATCCCATGTCGTCTCAGATAGGGAGAACAATTATTCCTGGGGGAATTCCTTATCTGGTAAACGCCATGTTTTAAGACTCAGCGAAGATATATTTTAAGTTAGGGCTGAACAAAACAATTAATGAAGTGGATTAATCCAAAAAAATCGTTAAATTTGCCTGATAATATTAATTACAGTTAAAAATCTAAAATAAAAACCACTCAGGATTAAGCCAAAATGCCTGTTTCCAACGAACTATTTGATGTGATAAGGGTAATGACGAGGAAGGAAAAGTCCTTTTTCAGGAGGTATTTCCGGCTGCACTCAGCCGGAAGGGATGGTTCTGTGATGAGATTATTTGAAAAATTAGCTGAATATTCTGCAGCCAATGATAATTACGAAGAAGATATAATTAAACTTTCTGTTGATGAACCAACCCTTCGCCACTTTGCTGTAACTAAAAACAACCTGTATAACCTTATTCTTAAGAGTTTAACTGAATACCGAAGGGAAAACAGCAATGAAAATAAAGTTAAGGATCTGCTGGAGCAGCATGATATTCTGTTTTCAATGTCTTTGTTAAAGCAGGCTGATGGCGTTTTAAAGAAGGCGAAAAAAATAGCCGCTGCCAATGATTTTTTTATGGAAATTAACGCTATTCTGAACAGGGAGCGGACGCTGGCAAGATACATGCTTGACGCGGAGGGATACAGCGGGGTTGTGGAAAGAGCGCATAAAGAGCAGACAAAAAATCTGGAAAGATTAAAGAATCTTTCAGAAATGAATGATCTTGGAAGCAGGATCACTTTATTGCTGCAGAAGTATCCAACTGCAAAAACAAGAGATGAAGCCGGAATGAAAGAAATGGATGATATTTTTGATAATCCCTTACTGAGCGATGAGAGTAAAATGCTCAGCAGCATTACACTGAAGAGATTTTACAATCTGAATGTTGTTCTTAATGAGTGGGCGGGAGAGTATGAGGCATCGCTTAAGTTTGCAAAAAAATATGCCGATGAAGTTGAAAAAGATGTGTTATTGAAAAAAGCAAGCCTGCATGAATTCATAATCGGGCAGTATTCGGTTCTAACAACATCAGTCAGGTCAGGTAATATGGAAATATATGAAACCGCATACTCCAAACTGGCTGATTTCCATTTGCGCTTTCAGGAGGCAACTGAACGTGACAGGCTGGAAGCCTCATACATACTGGGTTTATCGGTATTTTCCGCAAGCGCGGATAACTATCACCCGGAGCGCGGCGAAACAATGCTCATAGATGCAGATGAGAACATTAAAAAATATGAAAGGGTATTAAGCATTCAGCAGAGGATAGTATGGTATTTTGTAATTGCCAGATTTTGTTTTGCTTTAGCCAACTATGTACAGGCAGGCAAATGGCTTAACAGACTGATACAGCTCCCTAATATTGATGTATCACAGGATTACCAGTGTTATGCAAGGATCATGAATCTTGTGGTGGCATATGAATCAGGTAACCCCGATAGAATTGAACATGAATTGCGAAGAGCTTATTACTTTTTAACAAAACGGAACAAGGTTTATAAATATGAAAAGATCATTCTTGAATACATAAGGCAGGCGTTCAGGGTCAGATCACAGCGTGAAATAAACGAAATGCTTGAGCTAATGCACCGCGACTTGAGCGCAATTTTTAACGATCCTTTCGAGAAAAATGCATTTGACGCGTTTAATGTTTTACCATGGCTGGAAGGGAAGATACAAATGAGATAATTTAGTGCAAAAATTTATACATATAACGATAATTGTCATATAAAAAGTTATCAGATGTATTAATAAATTATCTATTTAGCAGGTGAAAGATAAAAAAAGTATAGTTTAAAACACACTGCTAAAAAAATTATATG
>JABFSP010000111.1 GCA_013140565.1 Ignavibacteria bacterium | reverse complement strand
GTATAATGTTATATTATTGAATGTAATTATACTCAAGACAATAAAACACAACAGAAATATCAAAAATGCAGCCGGAATGAATTTTTCCAGCGGTAGCTTTTCCGCAAATTTACCGAATTTTTGGTTTTTAATTCCCAAATTGCCTTATTTCCCCCTATTTTTACGACAATAATGTCATTGACATAATATACGCTTACTAAAATAACATCAAAAACGGCAAAAAAGATTTGGCACAGAAATTGTTATTTCTTGTGCGTACCAAAAGATAATAAAAACATAAATAAATTAAAATGGAGGGTATGATGTTAGATTTAAGGATAACACAAGAAGATTTGGGATATTTGAGATTGTTAATCGACCTTGCATCCCTGGATACAAAAGAAAACAAAAAGAAAACGAGCAGCACACCTCTTAATTAAACGGAAAATTTATAATGAATATTCTGATATTGATAGTTGAAGACGATAAATATATGAATGAAACACTTTGTGAAGTTCTGGAATCTGAAGGATACAATGTTGAATCAGCACTCAGCGCACTTGATGCAATTAATAAACTAAAGCACAGTGATAAATATTACCATTTGCTGATACTCGACTATAATCTTCAGTACTTACAGGGAATAACAGGGCTGGATATATTCAAAATGGCTAAGGAAAACGACCCGGAAGTAAAAGCAATAATGATCTCTGCCTATGGCAAAGATAAAGAGCTGAAAGAAAAAGCGCGTTCAACAGGCATCAATGCTTTTATAGATAAGCCGTTTCTGATCACCGATCTACTAGATACTGTGGATGATATACTCCGGCACTCAAATCACAAAGAAACAGCATAACAGCAAAAAAAAATGCATGAACAAAATAATTTAAGGAGAAAAATAAAATGAAAACTTTCAAAAACTTAACGCATTTCTTAGTGATCTTTTTGATCGCTGTATCAGGGTTGACTTACTCCCAGGTAAAAAATACTCCTGTGAGCAATTCAAAAGTTAAAAAACAGAACTTCCCGCAATTTTCAATTGCGCCTTCAGGCGGTGCTATATTCCCGTTAACCAGGGAATTCAGAGGCGATTTTAAACCGGGCGGTATTTTTGGACTCGATCTTGGTGTAAAGATCAATAAAGAAGTAGGATTATATGGAAAGTTTAATTATATGTTTATGGCATCTAAAAAAACCGGTGCGCCAATTGGCCAATATATGGAATTTTCAGCCGGTCCGAAATATTTTTTTACTCATCCTAAGTTAAAATCTCAGGTGTATTTTGAAGGTGGAGCAGGTGCATATTACTTCAAGCAGAACAGTTATGTAGATCCGATTGATAATACAATAACTGTAAACCAGGTGTCACAGACTAATGCAGGTATAAACGGAGGAATAGGCGCAAGTCTTTATTTAAGTGACGCAGTAAGCATTCTTGCTAAGACAAAATATCATAACGTTTTCACAAGAACGGGTTCAGTTGGATTTATGACAGTGAATGCAGGACTTGAATTCAATATTAAATAAAGTTACCCGTTAACTTTATCAGCAGCAGGGTAGAAATACCCTGCTGCGTTTTTACCGGAATAAAAAAACAATATAAAAGGAGCATATAAAAAATGAAGCAATTAACACTAATAGTATTTTTATGTACAGCAGCGGTTTTTTATTATGGATGCAGTGAAGATGACGATCCAATAAACCCTCCCAAAACAGATACAATAGCAGTTAATTACAATAATCTTCTTATTTCAGAAAGAACTATCCCGTTTGACGACGCTTTGAGCGCAATTGATTTTTTCAGAGGAATAATAGTCCAGGATTCAAACCGGTATAAAGACGCTAACCTGATTGATTCAATTGGTTTGGGTGATTCAGTTTATTTCTTCCGTTCAGGCGATCTTTCTGATTTCCCGGTTTCAGTACCCGGCTACAGGACAAGATTTAAACTGATCTCGCTGCATGTATCACAATCACAGTTTGATACAATGAAGACAATTCCGGATTCTGATACTACTTTGACTGAAAACGATTTTACATCAGATAACACAGAATCGTTCACAGCCCCGCTGCTTTTCAATACTGTATATGGCTTCTATTTAAAAGGAAAGTTTGATAATAATGTGACTCCATATCCTGTATATGGTATGCTTTATCTGGAAGAAGCTTATAATGATACTACCGGATTTAAACTCCGCTTTGATGTGAAAATAAACAAAGAAGGAAGAAACAGATTTAGATCACAATAAACGAAATAATTTCGCCGTTATGGCGGCAAATAAAGGAGAATTTAAAAATGGAACAAAGAACATCATCAGCTAAAGGATTTATGTTAGGACTTCTTGCAGGAGGAGCGATCGGCAGCATTGCTGCCCTGCTTTACGCACCAAAAAGCGGAAGAGAATTCAGAAAGGATATCGGAAATAAAAGCCGTGCAGTTGTAAAAGAAACCGGGCAGTATGTTGATCAAGCCAGAACAAGAGCTACGGAAATAATTTCTGAGGGCAGGAAAAAAGCAGAGAGCCTGATAAATGACGCAAAAAAGAAAGCTGATTCCATCAGTAAAGGAACCGAGAAGCTATATACGCATGGCAAGGACTTCATTTCAGACGAAGCTTCAAGGATCAAAGAGGCAGTTAAAGCAGGTGTAGATTCATTCAACGACGAACGGAAAAAATCATAAAATTTACAAAAAAAAACCGGCACTGTGGAAATACTGAATATCATAAGGATAATAATTGAGATCATAATGTTCGTATTAATTTGTACAGCAAGTATTTACTTCGTGATTTATCTGAAAAAACTGAATTCAGGTTTAAACGACATAAACACAAAAGTACAGGATATGGGCAATGATATAAAACCAGTTCTAAATGATATCAGTATTCTAACCGGCAAATTTAATACTATTTCGGATTCAATTATCAGAATAAGCGATAATGCAGAAAATATCAGCGGAAAAATACTTAATAAAACAGAAGAAGCAGAAATATATCTTGATACAGTACGTGATGAAGCGGTTTCGAAAATAAGAAATATTATTAATATGATCCACGCAATAAATACTGGATTCAGAACATTTTATAAAAAAATAAATTAAAAAGCCATGCTTATAAACAAAAATACCGAGCTTTTCAATGATCACATAGAAGTGGACAATGACGATGAAAACGATGAGGTATACAAATGGTTAAGCGTGTTTCTGTTGTTCATATGGATCTTTACTATGTTTGTTTTTTTAATTTATTTATAAAAATAATTTACGGGGGTAAATTAGATGCTTTGGA
>JABFSP010000411.1 GCA_013140565.1 Ignavibacteria bacterium | reverse complement strand
CCTGAATGTTAAATATTTAAAGTTGCATTACGGCACAATAATTATTATCTTTAGTGCATTCCAAATCAGTTAAGTCAAACTATCTTCAGCGTCTTTAACAACCATTAAGGCCGGAAAGGAGTATCCGCATGAAATCACTTCGTGATATCTGTACACACAAGGATATGTTCTATGTAAATACGGGCATGACAGTTTATGAAGTTGTTAGAGAAATGGCAAAACATAATGTTGGAGCCGTTCCTGTTCTTGATGACGGCGGAAAGTTACGAGGCATCTTTTCTGAGCGGGACTTGATGACAAGATGCGCTGCAAAGCGGATCGATATGGAGATCACAAAAATTGATGATGTAATGACGCGAGGTGTGATACTGATGGAAGCGCATGATTCGTATAACGACTGCATGAATATTATGAAGCAGGAAGGTATTAGGCATATGCCGGTAAGAGACGGCGAAAAACTTATCGGGGTAGTTTCAATGCGTGACCTGATGGCAGAAGATGCCGAAGAAAAGAAGCAGGAAATCGAGAATTTAAATTCATATATATATTATTACAAATAGGCTTTAAGAACAAACCGAAAGATCAAAAGGGAAGAATTTATCTTCCCTTTTTCAGTAATACGCTGCCAAATTCACTTATGAAACACGTGGTTTGAAATTTTATCCGGATAAAATCAGTTAAATTTTATGAAATTGATTTACATTATTTATTTAACTAATTTTTACATATAACAGCACAGAAAGCTATTAAAAGTAAGCAATAAAAGTAGCAATAAAAGAAAGAGTAAACTTAATGAGCGGGTTACAAAACTATCCACTGACACTTGGCGAACTGAAAAGATCGGGCTACAAAGTACTTGCAGTAAAAGATGAAATAAGAAAGAATCTTGTAGAAAAACTTAAAAATAAAACTGAAATATTTCCGGGAATAATAGGCTACGAAAAAACCGTTATACCACAGATAGTAAACGCAATTTTAGCCAAACATGATATAATTTTCCTGGGGTTAAGGGGACAGGCAAAAACAAAAATGGCAAGGATGCTTGTTGACCTGCTTGATGAATTCACACCAATTATCAAAGGCTCTGAAATAAACGATAATCCCTACTTCCCTATTTCGAAGTTTGCTGTAGATACCGTTGAAACAAAAGGTGATGATACTGAAATTGAGTGGATAGGCAGGGAAAGCCGTTTCGGTGAAAAATTGGCAACACCTGATGTTACCATAGCCGACCTGATAGGTGATATTGACCCCATAAAAGCTGCTACACAAAGGTTGCATTACTCTCATGAAGGCGCAATACATTTTGGTATCGTACCAAGAACCAACAGGGGCATTTTCGCAATCAATGAACTGCCTGACCTGCAGCCAAGGATACAGGTTGGTTTGCTTAATATTATGCAGGAGCGCGATATTCAGATCCGCGGATTTAATATACGATTCCCGCTGGATGTTTTTATAGTTTATACAGCAAATCCTGAAGATTATACAAACCGCGGCAACATAATAACCCCGCTTAAAGATAGAATTGATTCGCAGATAATAACCCACTACCCAAAAAGTATTGAAGATGGAATTAAGATCACTGAATCACAAA
Source organism: Ignavibacteria bacterium (assembly GCA_013140565.1). Lineage (GTDB taxonomy): Bacteria > Bacteroidota > Ignavibacteria > Tepidaquicellales > OLB5 > OLB5. Next base: position 10,095 of record JABFSP010000411.1, on the reverse strand, counting down.
GCTGGATAAAAAGGCATCACGATAAAGATGTAATAATACCGTATTACATGAAGGAAATTATTGAATCGGCCGCGCATGAAGCCAGAAGAAGCGAATTTGTTGAACAGAAATCAGGTGTAAGCGCAAGGATGACAATTTCAGCGATGGAAAATCTTGTAAGTAATGCCGAAAGAAGATCGATCCAAAATGATGAGCAGATAATCTTCCCGCGTATTACTGATCTTGGCGCAGTGCTTCCCGGTATGACCGGTAAAATTGAGCTTGTATTTGAAGGCGAGCAGGAAGGTCCCGTGAAAGTAAGCAAAGCCCTGCTTGGCAAAAGCGTGAGGGAAGTTTTCAGGAAATATTTCCCCGATCCGCTTAAGAGGAAGACAAAATCACCGGCATCAAATGCATTTCAGAAAAGTGAGCAGTCAAGAAAAGATCAACCAAAAACAGAACTTAGCAATTCCGCTGCAGAACCTTACGAAGAAGTAATTGGTTGGTTTGAAGACGGGAATTATATAGAGCTTAATGATGATATGAAGTTTGAAGAATATTTTAATACGTTAAAAAGAGTTGAAGGCCTGGAAAAAGCGGTCAAAAAGTATATAAAAACGGTAGAAAATGAATATGAACTGGCGTCATTAATGGAATTTATGCTCGATGGACTGCACAACAATTCTAAAATTGCCAAAGATGAGCTTGATGACGGTGTATCATATAAAGATATGGTAGGCGCGATGCTTTATAACAAGGCAACCCAACGTGACTCACGATCGTCATATGATTATGAAAACGAGGAATGGAATTCATAATTTAAGGTTATAATTTTTACACAGAATATTGCAATTTAAAAAAATATGCAGCAAACAGAAGAAATAACATCACCAATAGATATTGATACTACTACACGGGGGTTTACACTTATCCTGTTCAATGATTCGCATCATGATTTTGATGAAGTAATTAACCAGTTAATGCTGGCAACAGGATATGGTTATGATAAGGCTGAGTCAATTACACTTGAAGTTCATAACAAAGGAAGGGCTGCAGTTATCGCAGGTGAGCTTGAAAAGTGTTTATCGGTTCAATCAGTCCTTGAAGAAATTGCGCTGCGCACATCAATTGAAGTAAACGCATAACACCTTGCGTTCTATCAAAAACAGATATGATATTTTACACTGGCACCAGGTAATAAACGGGTATGCTATGGGTATTTTCCCCATGGGAGAAGATGAAAATACTATTGCCTGGTTCGAAGCATCGCCGCGCGCAATTATGCCGGTAGAGCTTCCTTCAAGCGCGATAAATATTTCACGGTCGTTAAAGCAGGTAATAAATAAGAACGCTTTCGAGATAAGAATAAACACCGCATTTGAAAAAGTAATTTATGAATGTTCCAAAAGAGACAGCACGTGGATAAACAGTCTGATAATGACCGCATATACAGAGCTGCATCACAGGGGCTATGCTCATTCAGTTGAAGCCTGGCTGGATGGCGAGCTGGCAGGCGGGTTATATGGAGTGGCATACAAAGGCGCGTTCTTCGGGGAATCAATGTTTTACAAAGCAAACAACGCATCGAAGATATGTGTTGTGAAATTATATGAACTGCTTAAGAGTAATAAGTTTTTATTGTTTGATATACAGATGATGACAACTCACTTCGAAAAATTCGGAGCTATAGAAGTTTCCAAACGGGCATACCTTGAAATACTTGACAGGGCTATGGGTGTTAAATGCGATTTTAAATTTTAAAATTGATTCACTTTCTCAGTTCCTCTGAGAGTCCTCTATCTTCTTTACTTTTTCCAGTCTTCTTATATATCTCTCTTCGGGTTTAAATTTTGCGTTAAGAAAAGTATCAATAACTTCAACGGCAAGTGATTCACCCACTATTCCCCCGCCCAGACATATCACATTCATGTCATCATCTTCAACGCCCTGGTGCGCGGAAAAAACATCATGGCAAATACCTGCGCGAATTCCCCTGAATTTATTTGCAGCTACGCAGGCGCCAACGCCGCTACCGCAGATTATTATTCCTTTGCTTCCGGTACCGCCCTGTATAGCTTTTGCCAATGCCTCGGCAATATCAGGATAGTCAACCGACGCTTCTGAGTTTGTTCCAACATCAACTACATTATACTTCTTAGAAAGTAAAACTTTGAGTTTTTCCTTGAGGTTAAATCCCCTGTGATCAGCGCCTATAATTATGTTTTCCATGATGCAAATTAATCATTAAACAACTAACTATCAATAAAATAAGCAGGTTAGTTTGTAGTCAATTTGATTATATGAAAACACTTTTCAAACAGCTATATTAACAGATAGATAATCATTAAATTTTATAATCATCCTCATAACATAACTCATTTTGTAAATATCATTCACTGATAGTTTCTTCATGGCAAAAAAGAGCATAATTGAAAAAAGGTTAAAGGGCAAAAACACCATAACTTTGGAAAAGAAAAAATATAAAGCTTTCTTTACAGCATTTTATTCCAGCCCTGTAGCCAAAACCCTTATAGATCTGAAAACAAACAGGTACATTGAAGTAAACAGCAATTTTTTGAAACTGTTTGAATGCACCAGGGCACAGGTTATTAACAAAACAGCAAAGGAAGCCGGATTTGTTCTGAGGAATAAACAAACAACAAAAGTTTTAGATGATTATAAGAAGAAACATTTCAGTACATTTAATTTTAACGTTGGAACTTATACCGGTAAAATAAGAAATGTAATAATTACAACAGAGAAGATAACCCTTTCAGAGAAGGATTATTTGCTTGGTTATATTATTGATAATACTGAAAAGGCATTAAACGAACAAAGGCTTGCTGATAGCGAACACAAATACAGCATAGTACTGAATAATACCCAGAATGTAATTTATGAATACAGTTTTAAGGATACGTGTTATAATTATGTAAGTCCTTCAGCCGAAGAGCTATTTGGTATTTCCCCCGAAGTATTCTACAAAAAGAAACATAACATTATCACTCCACTGCTTGAGCATACCGAGAAAGTCAAATTCAAAGAACATTTTAACCGGTTAAAAACCACACACGGCAAGAACAGGAAGAATTTCTATATAGAATTCCACTATCTTAATAAAGAAAAAAACGTTAAGTGGCTGGCTGATAACCATACTGTAATTTATGATGCAAAGGGAGTACCTGATACGATAGTGGGAAACATTTCAGATATTACTTTTAAGAAAAATTCCCAGTTTGAATTACAAAGAACGTACGAACTTCAGCAAAAATATCTTGAGCAGTTAACCGCAATACAGGATTCTATTCCCGCGAATATAGCCATGCTTGATCATAATGGTAATATAATAGCAGTAAATAAGTCCTGGCGAGTTTTTGGAAGCGAAAACGGATTAGTATGCTCTTCAGATTGCATCGGGATGAACTACCTTAAGATATGCAATAGATCTACAGGAATAGACCATATTTACGCAAAGGAATCTGTCATTGGGATCAAAGAAGTTCTATCGGGCAGATCAAAAGAGTTTAATCAGGAGTATCCTTGCCACTCACCCAACGAAAAAAGGTGGTTCCGTTTAACAGTAAGTCCCATAAGCAGCAAAACCAATTCAGGTGTAGTTGTTATGCATTTGGATATTACCGCACAAAAACTGGCTGAACTTAATTTGATTCAAAGTGAAGACCAGTACAAACTGCTGTTCTACAATAATCCGTTACCCATGTGGTTGTTCAACTTCAAGAACCTGAAATTCATAGCAGTAAATGATGCTGCTATAAAACATTATGGATATTCAAAAGAAGAATTTTTAAAGATGAAACTCACCGATATTAGACCCCGAAAGGAAGTATCGAAATATCTAAAGCACAATAAAGAAGTAGTTTCAGCAAAGAAGCAAAATAAGTCATATAACGCGGGCGTATGGAAGCATTTAAAGAAAAACGGTGAAATAATTGATGTGGAAATCACGCGCACTCCGGTAACCTTTGAAGGGAATGAAGCTGTTTTAGTTCTTGCCAACGATATTTCCGAAAGATTAAGTTCAGAATCTACATTAATAAAGCGTAACCGCGAAATAAGTGAACTATACCGTGCCGGTAAAGAGCTTAGTAAAACTCTTGAACCTGACAAAATATTTAACAGCATATACAGCATTATCAGGAAGATAATGCCATGTGATTCTATGGTTATCTCAGGTTATGATAATATAAGTAATAAAATAACCTGCAAGGCGGCATGGATAGGCAGAAAACGTCTTGATGTTTCTATTTTCCCTTCAATACCGGTCGATCCTTCCGGAAAAGGAATTCAAAGCAGGGTAATAAAGAGCGGTAAGTCTGAATTATTACTTGATTTTCAGAAAGCTGTCTCACAGACCCGGAATAAGTTCTATTACAGACAGGATGGTACAATAGAAAACAAACCAAACGAAAAGAATCTTTCAGAAAAATCCGCAATTGTAGCACCGCTGAGGTTGAAAAACAAAGTTGTAGGGGTATTACAGGTAAAAAGCCTGAAAGATAACGCTTACACAGAAAATGATGTGAAGATTGTGGAATCACTTGCAGCGCAAACAGCAATTTCTGTTTCAAATGCGGACCTGTATCAGCAGGCGCAAAAAGAAATAAAGGTAAGAAAAGAAACTGAATCAGAATTACTGAAAACATCAATTGAGATCTCCAATATTTATGAAATATCAAAAGACCTTTCAGGGGCATTAAGCACAGAAGATATAAACAGAAAGATATTCAGAATTATCAACACATCATTTCCGGAGTGCGATATTGGAATATCTATATTTGATGAAAAGGAAGATAACATAATCCTGAAGGGAATATTTTCAAGCGGAAAAGAGATCAACACGGATGAACTCCCCCCGATAAAATATGATAGAAGCGGCAAAGGACTGCAAAGCAGTGTAATACTTTCAAAAAAGACCAGCTTAATAAACAATTATAAAGAATACATAAGGAAAAAGGGTGCGCGTTTTTACGTCAAGGATGATGGGACTGTATCATATGAAAAAGAAGATACATTCGATATTGCCGAGTGCTCGCTTATCATCCCCTTAATATATGAAGTGAAAGTTATTGGTACACTTCAGCTTCTGAACTATAGCAAAAACGGTTTTACTGATAATGCCCTGAAGATACTTGAATCATTGGCTTCTCATATAGCTGTATCAATTGTAAACGCGCAGCTTCATAATAAAGTACAGAATGAACTTCATGATAAACAGCATGCTGAAAAAGCACTTCAGGCAAAAACAGAGGAACTTCAGATCCTTTATGATGCACAGCAGGTACTTTCAGGTTCACTTGATATAGAAAGCATCTATGATAATACATATAAGATAATTTCTTCAAAAATATCATGTGACTCAATGATAATTTCTTCTTACAATGATGTAACAAGGAACATTAAGATACTTTCAGTATGGGGAAAAGGAGAAAAGCCTGATGTGAGCAATTTACCTCTTATCCCATTGGCACCGGAAGGACATGGCATTCAGAGCGAAGCCATCAGATCCGGAAATTCTATGTTGATTAATGATTACAAGGAATATTACAAAAAAACCGTTACAACATTCACCTATACAGATAATGAAATGTTGAAAGAGTCAAAATCAATATATAATTCGGCAATAGTTATCCCAATGAAACATGACGGGAAAATTATCGGTGTAATTCAGCTGTTGAGCAATAAGAGCAATGCTTATACTGAATCAAATTTAAAATTACTCGAATCTCTTGCAAGTCCCATATCAGCGGCTACTTTTAACGCATCGCTATACAAGCAGGCGCAGACTGAAATTGATGAAAAACAAAAAGCCCGCGAAGAACTTGCATTAAGAAATAAAGAGATAACACTTTTATACAGTGCCGGCAGAGAGCTGCTTAGCACACTTGATCTCAAAGAGATCTACGATATATTATATAGAAAAGTGATTGATGTTATTGATTGTGATTCCATGATAATTTCTGAATATACCAGGAATCCCGAAAAAATAGTATGTAAGGCTGCATGGGTAGAAGATACCAGGCATGAGCCGAAAGACTTTCCTCCTTTGATTATCGGCAAAAACTATAAAGGCACTCAAGCAGAAGCAATAGTGACGGGAAATCCGTTAATTGTAAACAATTTCAGTGAAATAATAAAAAACAGGGATGATAAATACTATCTTGATAATGAAGGTAAAATACTTGACTACAAGAATCAGAAAGATGAAATAGACCCCGACGATCCTGTCGTAAATTCGGCTATGTATATTCCGATGAAGATCGGTAAAAATGTCATAGGTGTTATTTCTGTGTTCAGTTACAAAATGAACGCATACACCGAGTATGACCTGAAGATCCTTGAATCCATTACTGTTCATCTTTCTGTTGCGGCTGCAAACGCTGAATTATATATACGGGCACAAAAGGAAATATCAGAAAGAATTAAAAAAGAGGAAGAACTAAAACGGATACGCAGAAATCTTGAAAATGCCCAGAGAATAGCACATATAGGAAGCTGGGTTTATGATCAGAATCTGAACAAAATGTATTTTTCAAGTGAAATGAACATTATACTTGGACTTAAAGCAGACATGGAAAGTATTCCGCTTGATGATGCTGTTAAATTTGCCCACCCTGAAGATCACGAAAACGCAATTGATAAATTCACTTTGGCGCTGAAAGAAAAACGTTCCTATGAAAGCGAATACAGAATAATCAGAGGCAATGGTGAGATCAGAAATGTAAAAGTAGCGGGCGAGCCACTGTTAAATGAATTGGGTATTTTTTCAGGGATGCAGGGCACTTTGCAGGATATTACTGATATTAAGCGGATAAACGATGAACTTCTAAAATCACTGAATGAAAAAGAACTTATCCTGAAGGAAATTCATCACAGGGTAAAGAATAATCTGCAGGTAGTATCCAGCCTCTTAAGGCTGCAGTCAGATAGCATTACGGATGAGGCTGCAATTGGATATCTTAAAATGAGCGAGCAAAGAGTAAAATCGATGGCGCTTATTCACCAGCAGTTATACAGAACAAAAGATCTTTCAAGAATAGACTTCAGGGAATACCTGGAAGACCTGTGCAATTACCTCTTCTTTGCATATGATATCAGTTTTTCCAGAATAGCGCTGAAAATTGAGGTTGAAGATATCTTTTTCGGTATCGATACGGCGCTTCCGTGCGGATTAATTGTTAACGAGCTTGTTACAAACTCAATTAAACACGCATTTCCTGATTACAGCGTAGGTACATTATCAGTAGAACTTTCAAAGGAAGTAACCGGGAAATACAGGCTCATAATTCAGGATGACGGCAAGGGAACAAACTCCATAGATTTTACAAATACCTCAACTTTGGGAATGGAGCTTGTAAAAACCTTAACCGAACAGCTTGAAGGCGAAATTAAAGTGGAAACTGATAAAGGCACAAAAATAACTATTACATTTTTCGATCAGCATTCATAAAGAAAAAAAATTAACAGCAATACTATGAACTTAATATTCAGCAAAGCCAGGGTTTTAGTAGTTGAAGATGAGAAGATTATCGCTAAGGATATCGAATCAACATTAAAACGGATCGGGCATGAATCCGCAGGCAGCGTTGCACGTGGTGAGGACGCTATTATTGCCGCTGAAAAAGAAAAACCAGATATGGTTTTGATGGATATTACCCTGAAGGGAGAGATGGATGGCATTGAAGCGGCTAAAATAATCAATGACCGTTTCAATATCCCGATAGTATATATAACAGCTCACCAGGATGAAGATACCATTGAAAAAACCAAAGGAACCAATCCATACGGATACATAACCAAACCACTTGATGACAGGGATCTTAGTACAGCCATAAATTCAGCAATGTACAGACGTGATGTTGAACTGAAACTGAAGGACGCTGAAGAAAAGTATTTCCGCCTTTCAGAAAATGCTCCTGATATGATATTCAGCCAGAACGTGGCAACAAGAGTATATAATTACGTTAATAACTCAGCAACAAAACTTACAGGGTATGCCCCAAAAGAGTATTATGATAAACCCGGGCTGCTGGAAGATATTGTTGATCCCGAGTGGAAAGAACAGTATTTATTTACCCTGAAAATGATAAAGAGCTCAAATACAACGATACCGTTTGAATATATGATCACAAATAAGAATGGCGGAAAAATATGGATAAACCAAAGAAGCGTTGTTTTAAGAAATGCAAAAAATGAAGCGGTTTCAATTGAAGCAATACTGACTGATGTAACTGAACGAAAGAATTATGAAGAAAAGCTGGAAGAAACAACATTAAAACTGCGTGCTCTTTCAAACTACCAGCAGAGAATCCGGGAAGAAGAACGGTTATACATTTCGAGGGAAATCCATGACCAGCTTGGACAGGATCTTACTGTGCTAAAGATGGATCTTTCTATGATCAGCAAAAACGCGGCGAAACAAACTGATAATAACCCGAATGATAAAATGAATGTCTTCATTGATGAACTAAAGAAAACAACTTCCTATATTGATGAGATCATAAACAAAGTAAGAAAAATTGCGACAGAGCTTAGGCCTGATATTCTGGATAAATTAGGACTTAACGAGGCAATCGAATGGCATTCCGGAGAATTTGAAAAACGCAGCAATATTAAATGTATAACAAGCCTGTGCGAAGAAGAACCTGTCCTTAGTCCTGAAAAATCAATTTCAGTATTCAGGATATTCCAGGAAACACTTACCAATACCGCGCGCCACTCCGGCGCTACAGAAGTAAAGATAGAACTTAACATAATAAACGGCTGGATGATCCTTAGTATTCATGATAACGGAAGAGGCATTACGCCTTCTGAAATTGAAAAAGGGACTTCGCTGGGAATACTTGGAATGAAAGAAAGAGTATTGATCTTAGGCGGGATTTGGAATATAAATGGCGAAAAAAATAAAGGAACAACCGTACAAATAAAAGTACCCTTAAATTAGGATTTAAGCACAAAATAGAATCAGCCCCATTGCCCTTATGCAATCGAAATATTAATTTCACTCACCGGATAATTGGGTAATTTTTTCTCAGTATTTCCGGTTAAAAATTATGAAGTGAACTTAGTTTAAAATTTGATTAAATTTGTAGTTATTATAATTAGAAGAAGATGAAATTAGAAGATTTATCACAAGAGCAGCGTGAAAAGCTTGCTGAATTTGGCGTAAATACCTGGTTTGTTATGGAGTTACTTGAAAACTTCATCAATAATCCAAATTCAGTTGGCAAAGATTGGCAGGACCTTTTTGCAGGTTTAAATATAGCTTCAAACGGCAAAATATCGGTTCAACCTGAAAAAACCAACGGATCGGCCAAAATTGATACAGGCAGTTATGTAAACTACAATACCGGAAGCAGCAACACCCCGCAGCCATTTAACTTACCTCAGCCGCAGGAAGGTGAAGAAGCCATACAGATAAAAGGCGTAGGAGAGAGGATCATAGAAAATATGACCTCCAGTCTGACGATACCTATTGCTACATCATTCAGGGCAATTCCGGTAAAAGTTCTTGAAGAGAACAGGCTGATAATCAATAACTATCTTAAAAAAACAAACAGCGGCAAAATATCATTTACTCACATAATAGGATGGGCAATTGTTCAGGCAATTGCGTTAATCCCCGGGCTTAACAACGCATTTACTGTTATCAACGGCAATCCGCATATAATAAAGAAGAACAATGTTAACTTAGGTCTTGCCGTCGATCTTGAAAAAAAGGACGGCTCGCGTTCGCTGATAGTTCCTAATGTCAAAGGAGCTGATAAGATGAACTTCCGGCAATTTTTTGATTCTTACAATGATATTATCAGCCGCTCCAGGAACGGTAAAATTGATATTTCTGATTTCCAGGGAACAACAATTACATTAACCAATCCCGGCACAATAGGTACAGTTGCATCGCAGCCAAGGCTGATGGTGGGGCAAGGCGCAATTATCGCAACAGGTGCGCTCGACTATCCCGCTGAATACCAGGCAGTAACAAAAGATATAATTACTATGCTGGGAATAAGTAAAGTAATGAATATAACCAGCACCTATGACCACAGGATTATTCAGGGCGCTGAATCAGGTATGTTCCTTCAGAAGATGCACAAG
>JABFSP010000311.1 GCA_013140565.1 Ignavibacteria bacterium | reverse complement strand
CCTTCCGGTTGCAAGATGCCAGAATACATCATCATCTATGAATAGTTTTGAAGTGGCAAGTATTCCAACCAGCACAATGAGCAACCCAGTCAAAACATATCCCGAAATGGCTGAAAAACGATTTTTGCTTTCGTTCCTGGTGAAATTGGAAGAAGTTTCTTGTTTTCTTTTCGGATTTTTACTTTTTGATGATGATGGTTTCACAATTATTGTTTCCAGGCTGATTATTTAAACAAAATTAATTATTATGTAATCTAAATGAAAGTGAGCAAGGACAATAAAAAAGGCGACCCCTTCGGATCGCCTGAATAAAGAAAAATTAAATATTTCACTACTTCAATAGAATCATCTTCTTAGTATCTGTAAAATCTCCGGCATTTATACTGTAAAAATACACGCCGCTCGATAGTCTTGAAGCATCAAATATTACCTCATAACTTCCGGGTTTAATATTCTGCTGCAAAATTGTTTTTACAAGTCTGCCGGAAATATCGTAAATATTCAAACTGACTGCCCGGTGGTCAGCCTCTACTGATGGAATCGAGAATTTTATCTTCGTTGTTGGATTAAACGGATTTGGGTAATTCTGCGAAAGTGAAAATTGTTTCGGTATTTCGCTGCCTATTGGAGTAATACCTACAGGATTCTGGATAAGATCTCTTTCGTATATTCCATTTCCGTGAGTTGTTGCCCTTATGTTGCGGCTTGTGTTTACAACGGTCAGATCAAATACCAATGCATAAGGCATTCCCGTTGAAAATGTGAACCAGTTTGCGCCTGAATCTGTGCTTACATATACACCAAGATCGTTGCCTACGTAAATATTCTGCTGGTAAAGCGGGTCAATGCAAACGGTCTGGTGCGGAATGTCCGGCAGGTTCCCAGAAATATTCTGCCAGGCTGCGCCGCCGTTTGTAGTGCGGTAAACATGCCCTGTACCAAATCCTCCAAAGGTTGCATAAGCAACCATTGAGTTATTGGGATTAACATGAATATCCGTCGGGTATCGGTTCGGTATCTGCCCGTTAGAAACATCTGTTAATGTATTACCGGTTAATTTATATATTTTTGCATTCTGGCTGTTAATAACAGGAATGGTTCCAATATAAACAGTATCGCTTGAGGTTGCCGAAGCATCCATTGATAGCGCTTTAGCTCCCAAAATACCCACATTTACCCAAGAGCCGCTGCCCGTTGTTGATTTGTAAAGATTCGTTCCGCCAACATACATTATATTTGGATTTGCACGTGTTGAAATGAACGGTGCAACAAAACAATAATTAGAAGAATTGCCAGCACCCGGCGGGCCAATGTTTGACCAGCTGACTCCCCTGTTACCTGAACGGTAAATATCCCCGTAAGTATATTCTGTATAGCATATATTATCATTTTGCGAATTAACAGCGCACCACATTCCATCACCTACGAAAGTTTTATACCAAGCAGTAGTACCCTGGTAGAAGGCAGAACGGTTATCCTGAAGACCGCCAATACAGAAAATGGAATCCTGCATAGAGTTACCGAATCCGGCATAAAATTGTGAAGTAACATAACCGCCATTGCATGAATAATATGTCTCGCCAAAATCATTTGAGCGGTAAAGCCCGCCATCTGTAATGCAGTATAGTTTATTGGGGTCTAACGGATTTGAAATAAAATAATGATGATCGGCATGCGCAAAATTACTCGATGAACTCTCCGGCTGTCCGGGCGGCGTTGCGCCTGTATTCCACGCAGACCAGTTTGACTTAGTAGTAAAACTTGAGCCGCCGTTTATTGATTTAACAAGATCTATTGTACCAACAACGATCTGATTGGGGTCGTTGGCTTTTACCAAATGCGCATTGTTGAACCACCCTTGATTGCCAATACCAACTCCCGTGGTTTTTAGCGTCCACGATACACCTGCATCTGTGCTTGAGTAATATCCTACATACGAAAGATCATTGGCTACGCTTGCATAAACAAAATTCGGGTTATCTTTGTAAAGTTCAATAGTAGTTTTGCCTGTCCATGATGCCGGCAAGCCGCCTGTTAATTTAGTCCATGATGTACCTGCATTGGTAGATTTGTATATACCCACATTTGCGTTGGGTACATTGTTGGTTAAGTTACCAATTGATACATAAAGCACGCTTGTATCTACAGGATTAATTTCCATATCCATAGCCATCTGGTGATTCAACACCTGGAACCATGTTGCGCCCGCATTAATTGATTTCCATACACCTTCAGTTGTTGCGGCGTAAACGGTATTCCTGTTCCTGGGATTCAGAATCACGCTCCACACTCCCCGCTGGTTATTGTATGACCAATCAAGTGCCTTCGTCCATGATGTGCCGCCATTGGTAGTTTTTAATATCCCGATGCCGTACATACCGCGTGTAACGCGGATATCAAGTCCGTTTTGTGAATACTGGTACCCGTAACTTTCACCAGTGCCAATATACATTGTTTGCGGGTTGGCTGAATCAATTGCAATTGAGCTTACCGCAAGTGAAGGATATCCTGTTTCTATCAATGTCCACGCATTTGCGCCTAATCCTCCGGTAACTGACTTCCACAATCCTCCGGAAGCTGAGCCCATAAATAATGTGGCTGTATCAACAGGACTGAAAGCCATACAAAGACTGCGCCCGCCGATGTTATTGGGTCCGATTGACTGCCACTGCGTTGGTGAATCATGAACAGCGTCATAACTTGGAATTGTTTTTGAATATTCATATCCCGCAAAAAATTTATCCTGCGGAATATCATTATCAGGGAAAGCCCGAATCTGGCTAATCAGCTGCATGGATTCCATAACACCAGAGGGTCTGTTGGGGTCTTTTTTTTCGGCAATGGGATAGCGCTTGCCGTTTTCATCAATTGTTATTTCTTTGGTTTTGAAATTTCCGAAAACAAAGTAAAATACCAATACAGATGCGAACAATAGAAAAGCTATTAAAATTGTATATTTATTTTTCATATGCGGTAATAAAATATAGACAATTATATATAATTTGCTTAATAATAATGTATAAAGGATAGATTTACAATTGAATTAGGCAATTCAAAACTAACTATTGCAGTTAGCTTTTTATTTGAGCAAGTTCACGCAAAAACCGCCAGTTATAAAGCCCTGTATCGTGCCCGTCTTTCCACTTAAGCTGAATAGCATAATTCCCCACAATTTCAGCTTTTTCAAGCATAAATGAATCTTCAGTTAAGGGTGCTTTGTTTTGGGGAGTGTATTTATAGAGCAGCACTTCTTCCCCCTTACATCCTGCACATGGGCAATTCTCATGCAGCAATTTCGCAGTCACATCA
>JABFSP010000157.1 GCA_013140565.1 Ignavibacteria bacterium | reverse complement strand
GCTAACAGAAAAATCAGGTGAAAATAATTCCGGCAAATATACTGCGACTGTTCCATTTGATATAAGAACGGATAATGTTAAGTTCTATTTTTCAGCATCAGATGATAAGGATTCACGTACCGCTCCATATAATGCACCGCAGAAGTTCTTTTATTTTGATCAGGATACAAAGAAGCTCTTAATTTATTAATTTTAAAGAAAAGGTTTTTAGGTTTATTTGAGTAAACTACACACAACAAAAAAAGAAGAAGAAAAAGCGATACTTGTCTGCACTACAATTCCCAAATCAACAACGGCAAAAACAGTAAAGCAGAAGATTTTCAAGGAACACCTTGAGGAGCTTGAGTTCCTGACACTGACAGCGGGCGCTGTTGTGGTTGATAAGTTTTACCAGGAACGCAATAAAATTGATAAGTCATTATTTATCGGCAAAGGTAAGGCACAGGAAATAGCAAAGAAAGTGGAAGATGAAAAAATTGACCTTGTCATTTTTGAAAATTCGCTCTCACCAACGCAGATAAGGAATCTTGAAAAGATAATTAAGTGCAAGGTTCTGGATAAGCCCGCGCTGATACTTGATATATTCGCATCCAATGCCAAAACATCTGAGGCTAAAACACAGGTTGAGCTTGCGCAATTGCAGTACCTGCAGGCAAGACTGACCAGGGCTTGGACACATTTATCAAAACAGTATGGCGGTATCGGCACAAAGGGTCCGGGGGAAACACAGATCGAGACCGATAGAAGGCTCATTGGCACGCGTATATCATTGCTAAAGGAAAAGCTTAAAAAAATTGAAGAGCAGCGCAAGACCCAACGCCAGCAGCGCGGGGGATTTTCGCGCATAGCACTTGTTGGTTACACCAACGTAGGCAAATCAACCCTGCTGAACCTGCTTACTGATGCAGGCGTGTATGTAGAAAATAAATTATTCGCTACACTTGATACATCAACAAAGGTACTTAAAGAAATTAACGGGGAGAAATTGCCGCAGCCCGTATTAATTAGTGATACGGTTGGATTTATACGCAATCTGCCTCATGATCTTATTGAATCATTCAAGAGCACGCTTGCCGAAGTTGTTGAAGCGGATATATTGCTGCATGTAATTGATCTCTCGAGCGAAAGTTATGATGACCAGATAACCGTTGTTGAAGAAACACTCAAGGATCTTGGGGCGGATGCAAAGCAGGTTATAATGGTATTCAATAAAGTTGATAAACTTGATGAAAACAAACAGGAGCTTATCCCGGCATTGAAACAAAGGTATCCCAATTCTGTATTCATTTCAGCCTTCAAAGGTATAAATATGGGAAGCCTGTTCGATAAGATTATAGACGAGATGAAAAATGAAATTGATGAAGTTGAAATAAAAATTCCCGCAAACGACCCCGATGCGTATAAAATTATCAACATGCTTCACGAAGAAGCTGATATAGTTTCAACCAAATACTTAACAAAGTTCATAAAGCTTAAAATAAAAGGCAACAGCAAACATTTAAAGAAAATATTGAGCGGACTGAGTTCAGAAAAGCAGCCGCCCAGAGGAAAATTAAAAAAGAATAGAAAGGAATTGTCCGCAGAATCAGCTTAATTAAGCAATGCAGGCAACTTGAGATATCATGTCAACAAATTATAAAGGTGTAGATTATTTCAATATAGACGCGCTTCTTTCGGAAGAAGAAAGAATGATACGCGATACAACCCGTGACTTTGTAACTAATGAAGTTATTCCCGTAATAGAAAAACATAACCAGCAAATGACATTCCCCAGGGATTTAATTCCCAAAATGGCGGAGCTAGGATTCTTCGGTCCGACACTGCCTGCTGAATACGGCGGAATGGAAGTAAACAACGTTGCTTACGGATTAATGATGACTGAGCTTGAAAGGGGAGATTCCGGTTTAAGAAGCTTCGCTTCGGTGCAGTCGGGACTCGTTATGTATCCAATTTACGCATACGGAAGTGAAGAGCAGAAGAAAAAATGGCTTCCATCATTAGCGAAGGCAGAGAAGATTGGCTGCTTTGGGTTAACCGAGCCTGATTTCGGCTCAAACCCCGGCGGTATGATAACCAATGCAAAAAAAGTTGATGGCGGTTATATATTGAACGGCGCCAAGATGTGGATAACGAATTCACCAATTGCGGATATTGCCGTTGTGTGGGCAAAGCTTGAGGGCGTTGTGCACGGATTTTTAGTTGAGCGTGGTTTTAAAGGATTTGAAACTCCCGAAACGCATGGAAAACTCTCTTTGCGCGCATCTATCACAGGTGAAATTACTTTGCAGGATGTGTTTGTACCTGATGCGAATCTGTTACCGGGTGTAAAAGGGCTTAAGGGTCCTTTAGGATGCCTTAACCAGGCAAGATACGGTATTGCATGGGGTGTACTGGGCTCAGCTATGGAGTGTTACGCAACAGCATTAGAATATTCGCTATCACGCATTCAATTTGATAGACCCATTGCCGCATTCCAGATGACACAGGAAAAGCTTGTATGGATGCTGAATGAAATTACAAAGGGTCAGTTGTTGGTTTACCGTTTAGGCAGAATGAAAGATGACGGTACAATTAAACATACGCACATCAGCATGGCTAAGCGCAATAACTGCGAAATAGCGTTGACAATATGCCGTATGGCTCGCGAGGTATTAGGAGCAAATGGTATACTTGATGAATATCCTGTAATGCGCCATGCGAATAATCTTGAATCAGTGAAAACCTACGAAGGCACACATGAAATGCATACATTGATAATAGGTGAAGATATTACGGGCATTCCAAGTTTTAGGGTTGATTACAAAGACTGAACCATGATTTAAAGGATTAGAAGATTACCATGATTTGTAGTGTCCGTTCACCGAACGGACATTTTTTTTTACTCTCAATTCTGCAAACCTTTGCGAACGAAGTGAAGGATCTATCTTTTTAAGAACCGCCAAGTGCGCAAAGTACGCCAAGATTTTTTTTTAATTACCACTAAATTGAATACGGTTTTTGCTGTTGGTCACACCGCTTCGCGTCAAGACCAACAGCTGGAGAAAACTGCCCTCAATTTTCCCCTGCAAACATCCATACTTCTGCCAGATTCACGTGATTTCACTAACTAAATCTAACTTTATATAGTTGTTAGAACTTAATTTATTCAATATATTAGGAAAATAATCAGGAGGTAGATCATGATTCATTTTACAAAAAGATTTACATTTTTAGCTTTGATAATAATTTCCTTATGCTCAATTAATAATATTTATGCTCAGTTCCCATCATGGGGTGCTGTAACACCCGGTACCAACGGCCAGGTTAATTCAC
>JABFSP010000065.1 GCA_013140565.1 Ignavibacteria bacterium | reverse complement strand
CAGCGCGCCGCTTTATTACGTGCTTGGATTCATATTTATATTTGCCATTGGCGGTCTTACGGGTCTGGTACTGGGTGCGCTTGCAACTGATATTCACGTTACCGATACATACTTTGTCGGAGCGCATTTCCATTACGTGATGTTCGGCGGAATGGGTATCATGTTCTTTGCGACAATGCATTACTGGTTCCCCAAGGTTTTTGGCAAGATGTATAATGAAAAAATAGCGATTGTAGCATGTACGGTTATAATAATAGGTTTTAATATGCTTTATTTCCCGATGTTCATAATGGGATATATGGGAATGCCGAGAAGGTACTACGATTACCTCCCGCAGTTCCAGGGATGGCATATACTTTCAACGGTAGGTTCATGGATACTTGTGAGCGGAATAGTATTTATGTTCGGTAATTTGTTCTATGCATTATTAAAAGGTCCCAAAGCAACTATGAATCCATGGGGCGGAACAACACTTGAATGGAAAGTTCCTTCACCGCCGCCGCTTGAAAATTTTGATGAAATACCGATCGTTACAGGCGGTCCGTACGTTCATGATAAAGCAACATATATTATGTACCCAAGCAAAGAAGGCATAAATGCAAACGGCGGCATGAAAACATCTAACCAGGAGGCAGCTTTATGACAGAACATAGCGAGGTAATGCACCAGGGAGAGTCACACGGCGCGGCGCACGTTCACCGCGATGATGAAGGCTCAAAGATGGCGATGTGGCTTTTCCTTTTTACGGAATTGCTTTTATTCGGCGGTCTTTTCCTGTTATACGGCGCGTACAGATTTCAGTATGCTGATGGCTTTAAAGTAGCCGCTGCCGATATGAATTCATTCATAGGAGCGGTTAATACTATTATACTGTTAACAAGCTCGCTTTCAGTAGCGCTATCAATAGCTGCTATGCAGCGCAGCCAGAAAAAACTTGCGCTTGGAATGCTGTGGTTCACAATTCTGTGCGGTATAGCGTTTTTGATAAATAAGTATTTTGAGTGGAGCCATGAAATTCATAACGGCATTTATCCCGGCGGTCCGGCTTTGGAAAATATGTCCAACGGTGAAGTATTGTACTTCGGGCTTTATTATGTTATGACAGGTCTGCACGGGCTTCATGTTATAATTGGATTGATATTCATAGGCTTTGTAATGGTGTTCATCTCACGCGATAAGATAACAAGCACAAATTTCCAGAAGCTTGAAAATGCGGGTCTGTACTGGCATTTGGTTGACGTGATATGGATATTTTTATTCCCGTTGTTTTATTTGCTGCATTGATCCGAAAGGCAAAAAGCAAAAGTGAAAAAGCAAAAAAATAGAGTTTAATAATAAAGATCATTAAATAATGAGTGAACAGACACAAACAGGAGAGTTAGCGGCAACTCAGGCGCAATCAGCTCACGGAGATGAACATGCCGCAGGGCATGGACATACCGTAAGTTACGGCACGTACTTTATGGTATGGCTTGGACTTGTTGCTTTAACTGCGGTTACGGTAACCGTTGCAGGTATTCACCTCGGCAGCTTAACGCTGATAACAGCAATGCTTATTGCAGCTGTTAAAACCACGCTTGTAGGTTATCATTTTATGCACATCAAGTACGATAATGCCATCATAAAGGTTTTCATACTTGTTTGTCTTGTAATATTTTTAACTTTCTGGATCCTAACATTCAGTGATCTATCATTCAGGTAATAAAAAATGAATCCAATAGTAGAACTAGTAGATAATTCGTTTATATTCATAGTAGCAATTTCGGTCCTGCTTTTAGTAGGGGTTACCGTTGCGATGATATATTTCGTTTTCAGGTACAGCGAAAAGAACAACCCCATACCTGACCAGTCAATTACCGGCAGCACCACACTTGAAATATTGTGGACTGTTATTCCGCTGATACTTGTGCTCGCAATGTTCTTTTACGGCTATGAAGGCTTTAAGGAAATGAGAAATATTCCGCCCAACGCAATGGTTGTTAAAGTAACCGGCAAGATGTGGTTCTGGCATTTTGAATACGATAATAAAAAAACAAGCGATACACTGCTTGTGCTTCCGCAGGGTAAAGATGTGAGATTTGAGCTTATGTCAGCGGATGTGAATCACAGCTTCTACGTGCCCGCGTACAGGGTTAAAGAAGACTGCATACCGGGAAGAACGAACCACATGTGGTTCCACACTACAAATATTGGTGAGTTTGATATTGAATGCGCTGAGTACTGCGGTATGAACCATTCATACATGCTTGGTAAAGTAAGGATCGTGCCCGAAAAGGAATATCTTGAATGGGTGAATAAAGTTGATACAGTAAAGAAGACTGATTCATTAACAGCGCCAACCGGAACAGTACCCGGTACAGTAAAAACAGATTCAGTTAAAACCACTCAACCTAAGGTTGATTCAACAAAAATTACAGGTATTAAAAAAGACACTTTGAAGGTGAATCCGAAGGATAGCCTGAAGAAGAAAGAAAAATAGTTTCGTGAAACGTCAAACGTGAAATGCGAGACGTGAAACAAAGAAGCAAATCACAAATACGAAAAAAAACACTAGAATCCATTTGAAGAGAAGCAGCGCGAATACAGGTATGGCAGTAAGAGCAGGCGAAAATAACTTTGCGGGCTCTTTAACGGGAATATTAAAAGTGTTCAGCGAGCTGACTAAATTCAGAATTACGGCGCTTGTTTCGTTTACAACCGGGCTTGGTTATATTTTAGCCGCGGACGCTTTGAGTTTTACAATGTTCTATGCAATTGCCGGAATATTCCTGCTTGCCGCTGCATCATCATCACTGAATCACTGGCAGGAAAAAGATACCGATGCGCTGATGGACAGAACTAAATTCCGCCCGATACCTTCAGGCAGAATTGAGCCGGCACTGGCTCTTTATGTTTCACTAGGGTTATTGGTGAGCGGTTCAGCACTACTGCTTTTTACAACGAATTTTACCACTTTTTTGGTGGGTATATTTACATTCTTCTGGTATAACGGTGTTTACACACCGTTAAAGCGTAAGACCGCATTTGCGATCATACCGGGCGCGCTTGTTGGAGCATTGCCTCCGGTTGCCGGATGGACAGCCGCAGGCGGTGACCTGCTTGACGGCAGGATAGTCATGATAGCCGCGTACTTTTTCATCTGGCAGATACCGCACTTCTGGCTGCTGTTAATGCTTTATGGCAATGATTATGAAAAAGGCGGTTTCCCAACGCTTAACAGGATATTTTCACCAGAACAGCTTAAGAGGATTACATTCATGTGGCTTATCGGTAATGTTATGACAGCTATGATGATTCCGCTGTTTTTATATGTAAACTACGTGGCAAGCTTTATAGGGCTTTGCGTAATTTCAATATGGATGATATATGTATCAATAAAATTCCTGAGAACTGAAACTGAAAGAAAAAGCATCAGGAATACATTCATAGCGATAAATTTTTTCACTTTGCTTTTAATAACGATATTATCAATTGATAAATTAATTAAAGTATTCTAATGAATTTTTTCGACGAACTGGTAATTCCGGCATCTGAAAATCACATTATGCTTATCAAGTATATGCTGACGATATCTTTGCTGCTGTTCATTCCCTATATCAGCATGATGCTTGGCGCAACATTCATTTCCACCCACTTCAGTAAAAAAGGGAAGATAGAAGGCAACAAACTTTACCTGAGATTTGCAAAGGATGTAATAGAAAAATTAACCATCACAAAAAGCGCAGAGCTTGCATTGGGTACAATACCCGTAATTTCAACATTTTTCGCTTATGCGCAGCTATTGTATACGGCAAAAACCATATCAGTCGGAATGTTCGCCCTTGCAGTAGTACTATTTATAATATCATTCGTTTTTATATACAAATACAGGAATACATTTAAGCTTGAAGGCATTATGAATGCTTTCAAAAACATTTCAGGCAAAGATGCGCTTAAGAGCGATAACGAAAATGTTTCTGAAATAAAGGATTTTGAGCAGAATATAAGCAGCACAAATTCACTTTCGGGTTCAGTTGGCAAGTGGCTATTGCTTTCAGCTTCATACATATTCGCGGGCTCAATGGCGCTTGCGTCGAGTCCCGATAAATGGCCGCAGGTTGGCAATATACTTCAGATAATATTCTCATGGCAGACCCTGTTTAATTTCGGTGCGCTTATATCGCTTGCGGGAATAATCACAGGCGGCGCGATTATGTTCTATTTCTTCACATGGGATGGCGGCTTAAAGGATATGACCGATGAGTATGCCGCGATTGTAAAAAATACTGCAGGTAAAATTGCTCTTGGTTCAGGCATTATGTTCCCCTTAATGCTTATGATAAGTTATGCGTACCTGCCAATGCAAAGTCAGTCACCCACAGTGTTTTATTATACCGTTGTAGTGCTGATAATCTTCCTGATAGCGGGCAACTATATATACGCAATGTTCAAAAATTCAGATGCAGGCAGCGCTACTGCCGTGTTCATACTTGTATTTTTGCTGGTTTTCTTTAATGTAGTTAAAGACCAGCTTGCATTTGGAAATGCGATCCATGAAAACACAAAGGAAATCACCAAAATAGCCATTGAAGAAGAGAAGATAGTAAAGAGCAAAACAATGCAATCAACAGGCATTGACGCAGAGGCGATATTCAACCAGAAATGCTCAGCCTGTCATAAGTTTGACCAGAAACTTGTTGGACCGCCTTACAATGAAACGGTAGCTAAATACAACGGTGATGTGCAAAAGCTCGCAGATTATATATTCAGCCCGCAGAAAATAGACCCGGCTTACCCGCCAATGCCTAACCAGGGCTTAAAGAAAAAAGAAGCCAACGCAATGGCACAGTGGCTTATAAATAAAGTAACAAAAAAGTAAATTAAGATTATTGCGGTATTAAAAAAGCCCGTTAATTAACGGGCTTTTTTTAATTTTGGTGATCAGATTTAATTATTTTCATAATCCTTCAGCAGCTCATCAATTCTATCTTCTATAGGCTTATATGTTTTTTCGTAGCGTTTTTTTTCTCTTTTGGAAACAAAGTAACTTATAATAAGAACGAATACTATAACTCCAAAATGAATCAGCAGCCTTATTAAAATATCCAAATCTGCCAGCACCTCGATATAAACAAGCGTTATGCCTGTGATAATTGCCCCAAGATAAACGGGAATAACAATCTTCCGTACCATCTTCCTGCGTTCAAATTTCTTCTTAACGCTTTTTAAGAAATCAATACTTGGGTTAGAAATGTTATTTTTCCTGAAAATTATTGCTGTGCTCCATACAATAAAAAACACAGCTATCATTGCTGTAAAGAGCAGGTAAAAACCGGCATAAGATAGATCGTTAAAAGTATTATTGCCTAAAATAACATTGCCTAGGAAATAAAACGTAATCAGCATAAATACTGACATTAAGAAGTATCTTAAAAGAACTTTCTTTTCAGCTTTTTTAAGTACGTCCATTACAGATTCATACATACCTTTTTCGGGTAAGGATTTCCCGGGTTTATTTTCTTTCCAGATATTTTTCAGTTCATCAATTTCCATTTGTTCGTTCCTCCATGAGCTTTAAGAGCTCCTTTTTTATGCGGTTGATGCGGACGCCTGTGTTATTTACAGTAAGACCTGTTACTTCGGCAATTTCTTTGTATGAAAGATCTTCGAGTACCATTGAAATTATCAGCCTGTCAAGAGTACCTAATTCATTTATGCATTCATTCAGGATCTCTATTTTCTTTCCTGTTTCAATTTTTTCTTCTCTGTCATCGTTCGGCGGCTCGGCGATGTTTAATGAGTTTTCGTCAAGTTCGGTCTTTGAGCTGTTTCTCCTGCTTTCCTTCTTTACATGCATGAGCGATGTATTTACGGCTATCCTGTAGATCCACGTGCTAATTGCTGAGCGTCCTTCGAATTTATCAAGGTTCTTCCATATATTTATGGCAATTTCCTGGTAAAGGTCATCCCGGTCAATAGCATTGCGCTCGTACGCGCAGCATATGCGGTAAATGCGGTCTTTGTTCTCCTTTAAAACCTGCTTAAATAAGGTATCTTTATCCATTAATTACGGGAATTTTCATACACAAAGATATTTATAAATATATAATTTTGCTGTATTAATTAGATGGTGAAGGTAGTGTTTTATTACAGGGATAAAGGGTAGAAGCTCAAAGTGGAATGTAGTATCATAACATCCCCATTTTAGATTTGCGAAAATTCAGAGAATATGTTCAATCAGGCATTTACGTATTAGAAAACTATAGTCCCCCTTCGAAGGGGGAATTAAAGCACAAACTGATATAAAACCCCTTGATTTTATATTAAATTCAGGATTTTTTAAGTGAAGATACTATTATCAGCAGCCAGCCAACCAGAAAGCTTACACCTCCAAACGGAGTAATTATCGCAAGCGGCTTTAAACCTGTTAAGGTATATGTATATAAAGAAAACGAAAATAGTACTATGCCAATGGAAAGAAACAGAGCCGCTTTGAAGAACTTTGGATTGGAATAAAGACCGATAGCTGTTATCATAACAGCGTGAATGATGTGGTAAAGAACACCTGTTTTGTATACTTCCATCAATTCAGGTGAGAGGATATCTTTAAGCTGGTGGGCGCCAAATGCGCCTATAGCGACTGCGAGGAAGCCGAATACGGCTCCCGTGGTGATCCAGTAGTTTTTCATTTCGGTATGGATTAATAATAATTATTGCGCTTAACGGGAGCTCTTACAGTTCTGAACGCCGTTACGTATACAATAATCATTATTATTCCGAAAAATACAAATGCAAAATAAAGTGCGCCAAGTGATACAAAAATATATGAGTACAGTTCAATTATCTCGCCCTGTCTTTCAAAAACAAACTCAACTCTTTCGCCCAGTGACCTGGAGCGTTTCTTTTCTTTTTTGGTGAGTATTTTTTCGCTGACTGACTTGTTGTAAGCAATGTCGTTAGCATCCAGAATTGATTTCAGTTCATTTATGTGAATTGCGTAATTGAGAGAATCACCATAAAAAAATGTATTAACCCCCACAACTTCACCGCGGATATTCAGTAACGGACCGCCGCTATTGCCGGGTTTTATCATAGCAGTATGCTGTATTACAAATGCTTCGTGGGTATAATCTTCATCCTGATCATAGAACCATGAATCATCATCAATTTTTTTTATCCTGCCCTTGGTCAAATGGAAGTAATCAACGTTCATATCTTCATCAGTTGGATTACCCAGTGAATATACATCATCAAGATAATTTATTCCGCTTTCATCAGCCAGCGGCAGAATATCATCACACTCGCTTGAAATTTCAACAATGGCAAGATCGCACACTTTAACTTCTTTCACTATTCGTTTAACTTTATATACCCTGTCATCCTTCATTTCGATCTTTGCGGTCTTCATATCAAGATCTTCGGTGACGTGGTGGTTGGTTACGAATATCTTTGAGTTTACAAAGAACCCGCTTGCAACTGCTCCCGAGCGGTCAGTAATTAATCCAACCGAAGCGACCGTATTCCTGTATACTTCAGATTTATCCTGAGCAGAGGTTATGCCAACAAGAATAAAGAATATTAAAGCTATTCGTAAATTTAAAAAAGCTGCTCTGTAAACTGCCGGGTTGTAAATTGATGTTCTATTATTCATATTTTTCGTGGTGGCAATATATAAAATTAAGAAGGGTCACATCAATGCAAATACACCGGTATGACCCTTTAAATACATATATTCTTACCGTTTAGAAGTTAAACGTGACGAGGTAAGTAAATGTTCCACTTAAAAAAAGCGCTAAAACAGACTAAAATCAGCCAATTGTGTCGAATTCAGTGTACTTTTGAAGCGCCTTTGGAATGATGATCTTTCCTTCAGGAGTCTGGTTAGATTCAATTAGCGATACATATAATCTTGATGTCGCCAGTCCGGAGCCGTTGAGTATATGAACATACTCAGTTTTTTTATCACGCTTAAAGCGTATCATTGCCCGTCTGGACTGGAAATCGGTGCAATTGCTTACACTTGATGCTTCGAGCCATTTATTTTCGGCGGGTGACCATACTTCAATATCATACTGTTTGCTTGCGGCAAAACCCATATCACCCGTGCATACATTTACAACGCGGTAGTGGATATTCAATGCTTCAAGTATGCCGCAGGCATGCCCAAGCATTTCTTCCATTTGCGTATAGGATTCTTCCGGAAGGCAGAAATTAATAAGCTCAACTTTATTAAACTGGTGTACCCTGAGGAAACCCTTGGTATCCTTGCCGTAACTGCCGGCTTCCCTGCGGAAGCAGGCGGTGTAACCGCAGTACTTTACGGGGAATGTCTTCGCATCCATCACTTCATCCCTATGAATATTTACAATAGGCACTTCAGCAGTCGGTATTGCAAACAGGTCATCCGGCTCGGTGCGGTACATATCTTCTTCAAACTTGGGTACTTTTTCGGCTGCTTCCATTGATTCACGGTTAACCAGGAAGGGCATTCCAACTTCTGTGTAGCCGTTTCCTTTGTGTGT
Source organism: Ignavibacteria bacterium (assembly GCA_013140565.1). GTDB lineage: Bacteria > Bacteroidota > Ignavibacteria > Tepidaquicellales > OLB5 > OLB5. The sequence goes on along the minus strand of JABFSP010000065.1, from coordinate 3,510 downwards.
ATCAAGCATAAAATTTATAAGTGCGCGTTCAAGTATTGCGCCTTTTCCCTTGTAGAAGGGGAATCCGCTGCCCGAAATTTTCGCGCCAATGCCGAAATCGAGGATATCAAGCTTTTTCCCAAGCTCAACATGATCCAGATATTTAAAATCACCCGAAGCTTTTTCTCCGTGAATTTTGAACTGCACATTATCATCGCTGGTTTTACCCAACGGAACGGAATCTTCTGCAACATTAGGTATATCCCGAAGAATATTATCTATATTCTTTTCAGCTTCAGCAAGTTTATCATCAATTACTTTAATATCATCTGATACTTTCTTCATATCAGCTATCTTGCCATCAGCGTTTGCGCCTTCTTTTTTCATTTTCGCAATTTCCTGCGATACAGTATTACGGAGGCTCTTTAGCTTTTCTACTTCGCCGATGTATTCCCTGCGCTGTATATCCAATGCCAGAATTTTTTCAACGCTTTCGGCTGACATGTTCCTTGCTTCAAGCTTTTGCTTTATGAGTTCGGGATTTTCTCTGATTAATTTAAGATCTAACATAATTTATTCAATTAGGAATTACGAATTACAATTTACGAATATTTTACAATCCAAGCTGAACTTTCAGCAGGTTCAGGCCTTCTGTGACATTAAGTGTTTTAATGCCAAGGTCTGTTTCTGCTTTAAGCAGTATAAAGCTTGAGTTCATCGGCCGCTCTGCGGCCTGGTTAAGATCACTGGTTTTAATAGGCATTATCAGGTTCTCGTTCAGACCAAATATGCCGGCAAGCTTTACCGCAAATTCATAGCGGTTACAGTATTCACTGCCGCAAACATTGTATATACCTGATTTATTCAGGTCAACCATTTTTACCAATGCCCATCCCAGATCATCAACCATAGTCGGCATACCGAACTGGTCATCAACAATTGTAACAGTATTCTTTTCAGAAAGCATGTTGATAAGCCAGATAGCAAAATTGGGTCTCAGGTTCTTGCCCGTGCCGTAGATTATCATGGTACGCATTATTGTGAAATCTACACCACTTGTAATGAGCGCATTTTCTGCGGCAAGTTTACTTTTGCCGTAGTAGCTTAGGGGATTAGGTTTTGAGCTTTCGCTGTAATTACCTGACTTGCCGTCGAAAATATAATCCGTGGATATATGAACTATTTTTGATGAATTTATCCTGGTTGCTATTATAAAATTCTTTACAGCGTCAACGTTTACCTTCCAGCTTAACTCACGGTCTGTTTCGCAGCCATCCACATTTGTGTACGCTGCGGTGTTTATGATAAGCTCGGGCTGGTATTTCTTAACAGCATCTTTAACCTCTTCCTTTTTGGTAATATCCATTGGGAAGTAATCGAATCCTTTGGAATCGAATGCGTTATCGTGCAGGTCTGTTAGTATCAGTTCATGCTGTGTTTCATGCCTGAAAATTTCGGTAGTCTTCTGGCCAAGCAGACCGTTAGAACCTGTTATTAATATTTTTTTAGGTTTTTTCAATTTGACCCCACCCATCACGCCTGCGGCGTGATTACCCTCCCCGAAGGGGAGGGTGAGTTAAATGTTTTATTTTGTCTGTTTAATCAATTTTGGCAGATCCTCAACTCCGTGAAGTGATGCGTTAAGACTTGCCAATTCATTTGCGTATGATAAAGCTGAACTCATATCGCTCTGTTTCATCTCAGCGTTTTTGAAAAAGTAGCTTGAAGCGAATACATCCCCGCAGCCTGTCGAATCGATAAATTGCGGACTGTCAATCCTGGGAACATCGGATTTAACAAGTTCCGTATTTTCCGCTCCATCTTTTTTATGTTTACTAAACAGGCTAACTCCTGATCTTCCTCTTGTCACAACAAGTGACCTTACATTCCCGCTGCTTAGTATCTTTTCGGCGGTTTGGTATTCTGTAACGTTATCGCCTGTTAAAATATTCAGCTCAGATTCATTCATTTGAAGCGTATCAGGCTGCGAAACCCAGCTCTGCCAATCTTTTACAGGCATCTGTTTGCGCGTACCATCAGGGAAGGTCTGCATCACAAGGTTGTGGAGATCCATATGAATGTATCCCTTAAAATTGTTTCTTATGTTCTGTAGTGAGCTTAATGTCACATCAACACCGGATACAAGATTGATAAGTATCCCGTCCAGTTCAGGCAGCAGGTTTCTTACCTGTTCATATTCCACAGGCAGAGTCGGTTCAGTGGAATTTTCTTCCCTGTCATAAGTCTTCTTTGTGGAAACGTTAAGTACAGAATCCTTATCCTTGTAAAAAAGATTTACAACCCTTGTTTTGTGTGGTGTTTTTTTTATATATGAAAGATCAATGTTGCCTATTGTTTTCAGGAACCCGGTAACATTATCGTACTCATCTTCGCCAAGATTCATAACCGGGTAAACAACCGCTTTGCCTTTTGAAATTACAGCCAGTGAAACAAGTGAATAAAGTATTCCCCCGAACTGTTTGGAAGTAGTCTTTTCACCCCTGTGAATATAATCCATGCATGGCTCACCAATTACCGCAAGTTTCAATTTACCCGAATATCTCCCTGATCTGCTGTCCAAGGGCAGGCGAAAAATCAATTTCCGCTGCGCCGCAATTTTCAATTACCTGTTCAGGTTTTGATGCGCTTGTTATTGTGCTGGTGATATTATCCTTACGAAGGCACCATGCAAGCGCAAGCTGCGCGGGTGTTGCATCAATACTTCGTGCAAGTTCTGTGAATTTATCAACCTGTGCTAATAATTCAGAATTACTTACGCTATCTTTAATAAAATGATTAACCTTATCATTTGCTGCGCGTGAATCTTTAGGGATTTTGCCGCCGGAATATTTTCCGCTCAGTAAACCCTGAGCTAAAGGCGACCAAACTACTTCACCCATGCCGTATTTTTCGCAGGCTGCCATTACGCCGTTGGTTTCTATTTGTGAACGTATGATACTATATTGCGGCTGATTGCTTACGGGTCTGTGTAAATTATATTTCTCACACACTGCGGCAGCTTCATCAATATTTTCGGCTGACCATTCACTTACACCCCAATACAAAAGTTTGCCCTGCAGGATAAGATCGTTAAACGAGCGGCAAATTTCCTCCATCGGAGTATTTGGGTCATGCCTGTGACACCGGTAAATATCTATATAGTCGGTCTTAAGTCTTTTAAGTGATTTGTGAACTGATTCAAATACATGCTTGCGCGATAGTCCCTGGTCATTTGGATTTTGTGACATTGGCCAGAAACATTTGGAGGCAATCACAACATCCTCGCGTGTAATTTTGAGTTCATCAAAAAATATCCGTCCAAGCGATAGTTCCGCTTCGCCTTTATTATAGATATCGGCTGTATCAAAAAATATTATACCATTCTCAATTGCTGTTTTTATGCAATTTAGCGCGGTTTTATCATTGACTGACATTCCGTATGTGAGCCAGCTTCCAATCCCAATGGCTGAAAGCCTGATGCCGTATTTTCCAAGCTGCCTGTATTTCATGTAATATTCCTATATATTCAAC
>JABFSP010000371.1 GCA_013140565.1 Ignavibacteria bacterium | reverse complement strand
ACTCCGAAAGTTTTTCCAAACCGCTTCCTTCAGTACTTTTCATAGTATTTACAATACTAAGTTACATTTTTCTTGATAAAGCCATTGGAACAATTCCGCTTGGTACGGCGTATGCTATATGGACAGGCATCGGTGCCACAGGTATTGCATTGATCGGCATATTTTACCTGGGCGAACCTGCCGGTTTCTGGAGGATATTTTTTATATTTACGCTTATCAGCTCTATTATCGGATTAAAATTTGTTTCAAATAACTAAATGATAATGCTCAAAGCCGTATTAATACTTTTTATACTTGTATCAATTAACCTGGTAACCGCACAAAATAATATTGATGAACATAATTCATTGTTTGAGACACCGGAACTCAAACTAAAGGATATTCAGAATGAAGTTTCATTAAATCACGATGAAAAGATCAGACTTTACAAAAAAACTGATGCACCCACGGGTATGTTTGCAGGGTTGATCTTTTTGACATTAATCAATCCAATTGTTGTTTTTGAAGATAAAAAGATTTTCTGGGGGCTCACAAAAGAAATATCAAAAAGTTTCTACCCATACGGCAGATTATCATTTGAATACTCATTCCTTTTCAGAACATTCAATAAGAATCATTTTCGTTTTTCGTATAATTATGACCACATATTTGAAGACGGAAGTGACTGGATAATTTTTACACTTTCGCCCGGTGCCGGCTATTTTACGGATACTGAAAATAACGGCGCATTTATACAGGGTGCTGGGGGATTTTTCTTCCCGACACCTGTTTTTATGGGGCATTTATACCTGAAATACCGCTTCACTAAGATTTTTAATGAAAACAAATCAGATATTCACGATATTTCACTTGGCTTAGGCCTGGTTTTTTAATTGATGTTTCATTAGAATTTTAAAACATTTCCCGAAAAATTTCGGCTATTTTGATACAATTAGCTACCTTTATATTCAACAATTTTTCATATATTTACAAAAATTAAACGTATAAAAGTATATGGAACCACCTGTATCGTATCCTCAGTCAGATTCATACCAGGGCAGAAAAATTTACGGTAAAAAATCAGGCTGCGCCAAATTCAGCTGTGTTGGCGTAATTGGCGCAATAGTGATTTTGGTAATTATTGGAGTTGCCGGTTATTATTTTGCATTACCCGCTTTAATGCCAAACAGCTTAAGCGGCTCTTTCCTTAACATGGTAATTGTACCCACAAAAGACGGCAAAGAAAAAATGTGGATACTGACCGACGGCTCGTTCAATTTTATCCAGACAACAAAATCTCCGGGCAGAACATCAACCGGCAGAGAGTGTTACTTCTGCAAAACGTGGACATATATAGTAGATCCCGAAGACCAAAAAGTGATGAAAAAGACCAAAACACCGTATGAAGATATTATTACTCAGATAGATATGATATATCATAATGACCAGGTATGGATGATTACCCGCGAGTACGGCGAAAATGAACCGCGCGTTGAAGCATACAATTCCGAAACAGGCGAAAAGGAAATGGATACCAAGGACTTCATTTCGAAATTTCCCGATCTTTCTGAAGGTCTGACAGAAGTACATTATGCCAAAGATGATAATGCGCTGAGGATGAAAACCCGTGACGGGAGAGAAAAGCTCTACAGTTTTGAAAACTCAAAACTATACAAGGATTTTTCTGAGCTCAATAAGCAGCGCGATAAAGATTCAACCCCTGTTTCAATTCCGATTCTTAATTCTGAAGATAATTCGTCATCGCCAAGAAAGAAACTGATCATTGCCTCGGGACCGAGAACAATGGTCATGAACAATAAATCAAGCCTTGATCATTTTTCAAGAGATGAAGAAGATCTTGAAAAAATGTATAAGATAAAGATCAATCATCCTTCCGAGAAAGTTTATCTTGAAGGAATTTTGTACTACGAAGATTCTGACTGCGCAATTATCATATATCTCGATAAGCTCGGAAAAAAATGCAACCGTCTCATGGCATGCGTTGATCTTAAAACCGGCAAAGAATTGTGGACAATTCAGCCGGATGAAATGTTCGATGAAATGAAAATTGATGAAGAAGATGATACTTTTTCCAGTCTTTTCTTTACAAAGGCAAATATCGATGTTAAACGCTCCGGTAACCTGGTTGTTCTGCAGTTAAAAAACGAAGGAATTATGGGATTTGACTATAAGACCGGCAAAAAACTTTTTGAAATGGATATTTAATTTATAACAGTTAAATGAAAAAAATATTAAAAATAGTTTTTGTTGTTCTGCTTCTTGGTTTTATTGTTATTCAGTTCATCAACAGGCCGGATAAAACAACTACAACGGATATTACCCCGGGGCATATTACTAAAGTAATGACAGTACCCGCAAATGTTGAAAGCATACTTAAACGCTCATGTTATGACTGCCATAGCGATCATACTGTTTGGCCGTGGTATACATCAATCGCTCCGGCATCATGGCTGGTTGGTGATGATGTAACAAAAGGCAGAAAAAAAATGAATTTCAGCCAGTGGGATAAAATTCCGGCTGCAAAAAGAGAAGCAAGGCTTAATGAAATATGTGAGCAAATAAAAGCAGAAGAAATGCCGCTGCCGCCATACCTTATACTGCATGGTGACGCCAAGCTTTCACAGGCAGATAAGGATATTTTATGCCAATGGGTCGAAATTGAGCTTAAAAAGCTTGAAGATGCCAATCCTGAATAATTTACAGGGAAGCGCAAAAATACATTGATTTTACTTTTTAGCATTATTAGTTTATATCTTTAAATCAATAAAATACATAATATTTGCCCGAAGCAGTAATCAATACCCCGAAACAAAAGGTTAAGATGGAATTCGTTTTCTGTCACCGTAAACCGGAACGATCTTTCTTCTATAAAGGGAAGCAATTCCCCGTTTGCGCCCGCTGTACAGGGTTTTACCTGGGGTACTTTGCTCTTCCTATATTCACATTTTCTATATGGATGCCAAGTTTTCTTTGGATATTCCTGCTGATGTTACCTGCACTTGTTGATGGCCTCACGCAGGCATACATGAACAGGGAAAGCAATAATTGGCTTCGCCTGGCAACTGGTATCCCCGCTGGAGCAGCCTGCATGGCGCTTGCGGCTTTATTGGGTCAATGGATAGGACACTTAATATTAGCAATAACATAGTTTTCTGTTTTTGAATATAATATTTTAAGCAGTATATTTAAGTAATCTAAAGGAGGAATCATATCATGGAACCAACAACACCACCACCTGCACCAACAGATAACCAGCAGACAGAAGATCTGAGTTTGATATTAAAGATCGTTTCTTTCTGCATACCGCTTGTAGGCGCTATTTTATGG
>JABFSP010000074.1 GCA_013140565.1 Ignavibacteria bacterium | reverse complement strand
GAACATTAGCATGCTCTCAGAGTATTTTTGTTGAAATAATAAAAATATTATGAAGACAAAAATTCTGATCATTCTATTGGTTTCAATATTTAAAATTATTTATGCGCAGCCTGTGACAGTAACTTTTCAGCAGGGTGTAAACGGTTATACAGGATGTAAATCCGTTGATATATCAGACCTGAATCTGGTGCCCGGCAATAACGGCACAACTTTCGGCGATGGTAATAATGACTGGTGTATTGGCAAGCTTCACGGCAGACCCGGGTTCGGGTACGATATCTCTCCCCTGCTTCGGTTTGAGAACCTGAATATCCCAACCAATGCATTAGTCACCGGAGCGACTCTAACGTTAACTCATGTAATGTGGGAAATTCCCAGTTCACGTGTTAAAGGAAGATATTTGAATGCTGGCTGGACCGGCGATATCACGGATCCAAACGGCGGAATTACAAATGCTCCGGTGGGATGGGAAAGAAGAATGCCAAATACTCCATGGAGCGCACCCGGCGGAAACGGTGAAGGGACTGACCTCATTGCGGGAAAATATTTCTGGTCACCGCCTGATAGCAGCATAATGCCTTCCAATGGCGAAGTAACCTATAACATTCCGCTTGATCTGAGTGTTGTGCAGAACTGGGTAACAAATCCTGCAAGCAATCATGGTTTTAAGCTGCAGGTTGATGCAATAAATGTACACATATATTACAGGCAGCCTCAGAGACCTGATGTTCTCAAAAGACCCAAGCTTGCAATAACCTATACAATACCAACAGGTATAAATAATAATACAGAGATCCCAACTGAATATTACCTGGAGCAGAACTACCCAAACCCTTTTAATCCGGTCACAAAAATTAACTATGGAATGCCTTCCGCAGATAATGTTAAATTGACAGTATACAATTCTATTGGAATGGAAATTGAGATCTTACAGAACGGTTTTAAACCATCAGGAAATCATTCAATAACATTTAATGCTGACGATTATCCTTCAGGGATATATTTTTACAGACTCGAAACCCGGGATTTTTCGGAAACAAAAAAAATGACAATTATTAAGTAATATCATATCATGAAAACTGAATATAAACCAAACTGGGATTTTTATTTCACCGAGCTTGACGGCTCACCTGCATCAATGTATCTTGATCTGGGGCTAAATAAAATAGCTCCAATAAGTGATAAAAACTACCTGCTAACAGTAATAATCACAATGAATGATCCGCAGGAAAACGGGTTTTCATCGAATGCTGAAAGCGAAGTTCTTTTTAGCATTGAAGATAACATTACCGAAGCAGTTACGGCACCATTCGGCGCGCTTTTTGCAGGGAGAGAAACATGCGACGGAGCAAGGATATTTTATTACTATGCCGCTAGCAGTAAAGATATCAAAAAAGCTGTGAAAGAAGTAATGAAAGGATTCACTGATTACGAATACGAAACATATTTTGAAACTGATAGTAAATGGGATAAATATTTTAAACATCTTTACCCCACTAAGTATGAAATGCATACCATAATGAACAGACGTGTAGTTGAAAATCTGCGCTCTAAGGGTGATGTATTGACTGAACCCAGAGAGGTTGACCATTATATTTATTTCAAAAAAGAGGAAATGAAAAACTCTTTTTTAACCGAAGTTAAAAAGCTTGATTACAAGGTTACTTCAGAAAGAAAAGATGAAAATCAAAAAGACTTTCCGCTGAGTGTACGGCTGACGAAAACAGATCCAGTGACATATAACGATGTTCTTGATTATACATCGGTTCTGTATGACCTTGCCGAACAATATGAAGGTAATTACGACGGATGGGAAACAAAACTTATCACAAACAGAAATTAAGTATATTATGCCAATTTCAGAAAAAAATGATTTCCCGTTTATTTATATTTACCACGGAAAGCCAATTGATATATACTCATTCCAGGGTGAAAAATATTTTATCTTCTTCTTTAAAGAAAATATCACTCAGCAGACTGTGGATAAAATTGAAAAAATAGCGCCCGGAATAATTTCAGGTAGTACATCATGGACAGGCAATATGTATATGAGTTTTTCTATAACTGAGGAAGATGAGATTACAGGCTATTACCTTAAGAAGCGCAAATCAGGCTATGATGTTGAGTTTGATGATGAATTATTTACGGGGCTTTACACCGATTTCGCAAACGATATTGAAAGCTGGGTTCTGAGCGTAAACAAAATTGCTCCTGTTGATTTCTTTATCGGTCATTACAGAATTGCCGGCAGCAAGTGGGATAAGTACAGCGATACAAAACTACCCGGAGTGATAGATAAACTTTCTGCATATACTGAAGGCGCTAATGATCGAGTAAAAAGAATAATAAACGAAGCGGTTATGCAATTGAAACAGGGTAAGAATCATAAACTCACCGCGGAATCTAAAAAACAATTGACGGAATTAATAAAGTCGACTGAATAAGGTATTTTTTTCCGAATCAGATAAAAGAACGTGCTTGTTTAGGCGTTCTTTTTCTTTAAATGCCTTACATTTTGTCCAAATTTTTATGTTTTGAATAATATTAATATTTTGCTATTTTTGCATATTATGTTAGAATCCTACGTACCAATATTACTCATGATGGCAGGCGCAGTTGGCTTTGCTGTCGTAAATGTTATAGTATCAAAAGTACTTGGCCCAAAGAAGCCAAATACAGAAAAGATGTCAACTTACGAAAGCGGAGTTGAACCATATGGAACCGCACACTCAAAATTCTCTGTTAAGTATTATATGGTTACAATGCTGTTTATACTGTTTGATATTGAAATAGTATTTATGTATCCATGGGCGGTCACATTCAGGAGTTTTGAAGGTGCTATGCTTACATACGCGCTTGTTGAAATGATGGTTTTTATCGGGCTGCTGCTGATTGGATATTTTTATATTCTGCGCAAAGGCTCATTAAAATGGAATTAAATTAAAAGGTATATATGTCTGATCTGAATTCAAGTTTACAAAGCGAAGGATTTTTTACCACCAAAATCAGTGATATTCTTGGATGGGCTGAAAAGAACTCAGTTTGGCCAATGCCGATGGGTATTAGCTGCTGCGCCATTGAAATGATGGCTTTCGCTGCCGCCAGGTTTGACGCATCGCGCTTTGGCTCTGAGGTATTCCGGTTTTCACCAAGGCAATCAGACTTAATGATAGTTGCAGGTACTGTTACATATAAAATGGCATGGGTAGTGCGTAAAATATGGGACCAGATGCCGGAACCCAAATACTGCATCGCGATGGGCGCATGCACATCTTCAGGGGGAATGTACAGAAGCTACTCAGTTGTTCAGGGTATTGATCAGTTCCTGCC
>JABFSP010000390.1 GCA_013140565.1 Ignavibacteria bacterium | reverse complement strand
CAATTATGAACCGAGCCAGTTCCGCCGTAAACCGGATCCGGAAAACCGGTTCTACACTTATGGTTTCGGAAGCACATTCGGGAGACATTTTAATAATTATCTAAAGATATATGATGTTGAAGTATGGAGAATTGACGGTTATTGCGAAGATAAATATTATGAAAAGGAACTTGATAATATCAGATTCAGGATCTTCAAGTCATTTCATTTCAGTAAACTTGGATACTTCTCGTGGAAGTATATCAAGGAGCTAAAAAAACAAAAGAATAAAAGAGATACTGTTTTTTTTGTAGTACATACGCATAACTGGCAAACTTACCAGGCTGCATTTTTTCTTAAAGGTTCAAAAATTGTAACAACACATCACGGAGACTGGTCACCGTTCTTTTTATATGAAACATCAAAAGGTTTACGGAAGCTAAAGGCCCTGTTGGGAAAAATTGCCGAAAAAATAACTTTCAAAAACATTCGTTATTTTTTAATTTGTGATATTAACCAGGTTAAGTACATAAAACAGGCTAACCCCGGAATGCAGTACGAAATATTTTCTACCGGGCTGGATATTAACCGGTTTAAGACAATTTCCAGAGCGGAAGCAAGGAAAGATCTGAAATTAGAACCCGGGAAAAAGTACATTCTATATGTGGGAAAGCTCTATAAATATAAGCAGATCGATAAGCTTATAGAAATTTGGCTTGAGATCAAAAAAACATTTCCAGAAACAGAACTTTTGCTCGCAGGCAATGAAGAACGCGGCAAATGGGGTGAAGAATATTATGACCTTGCTTCCAAAAGCGGGGCTAAAATTATAGGAAGAGTACTTAACGTAGATCTGTATAAATACTATTGTGCCGCAGATGTATATGTACTTTTAAGCCTTAGAAAAGATTATTTTGGCGGTACCGGCATTGCGCCGCTTGAAAGTCTCGCCTGCAATACGCCTGTAGTTTCGAATTCTCTGAAAAACTATCTTGGCAACAATACCGCAGAGATAGGGGAAATGCCCGAAAATGAAGAAGAATACAGGGAAGCGATATTAAAGGTACTTAGAGAGCCGGATAAATACATAAATATGAGAGAAAGTGTTGATAAATTTTACTCTCTCGAAGCGGTTTCAGAACGAATAGGAAGAGTATTTAAAATGATTCTTGAAAAATAATTTTATTGAATTAAAATATTTGTTAAAATGAAAAGAATACTGGCAATAGGACCTCATCCTGATGATATAGAACTTGGCTGTTTTGGTACAATGGCAAAATACAAGAAGAAAGGTGACGAGGTCAACTTCCTTGTATTGTCAAAAGGCGAAGGCGGAACTGAGTACACAAACAGAGTTGAAGAAGCAGTTGAATCTGCCTCACTGATTGGTGCCAGTCTTTACATTGAGGAGCTTCCTGACAGGTTCATAAGTGAAGGACCCGAAACAATTACCATCATAGAAAAATACCTGAAGCAACTTGAACCGGATGCGGTATTTATTCCCACAGAATCAGATACCCATCAGGACCATAGGGCAACTTACAATGCATGTATGGTAGCCTGCCGCACAATTAAGGAAGTTTACGCGTACGAGACGCCGAGTACATCAAGGAAATTTTCACCGAATTATTTCGTGGATATTTCCGATTATATAGGTCTTAAAGTAAAGGCTGTGAAGATACATTCTTCACAGGGCGGTAAAGGCTACATGGCTGATAGAGCCATTGAAGGACTTGCCGAATACAGAGCATTTGATATTTTGCTTAATGACAGGTATGTTGAAGGTTTTGATGTAATTAAGGTAATTGAATAAGACTATAATATGATCTGCACTATACACCAGCCAAACTACCTGCCGTATCTGGGGTTTTTTGAAAAAGCATACAATAGCGATGTATTTGTATTGTATGATACAACGCAATTCAAGAAGAACGACTGGCAGAACAGAAATAAACTTTGCAGCGGCAACGGCTGGCAGTGGATATCACTGCCGATACTCCATGATTTCGGTCAAAAAATATTTGAAGTAAAAATAAAAGACTCTGAAAAAAACCTTACAAAGAACTGGCGTTCAATAAAAGTTACTTACGGAAGAGCTCCTTTTTTTAAGGACTTCTCACCTGTTTTCGAGGAAATATATCATGCAAACACTGTATACGTTTCAGAGCTTAATATAAACATTATATTAGCTGCAGCAGCGCACCTTGGGCTTAAAACTAAGTTCGTTAAGAGCTCTGAGCTCCCTGAGATCACTTCTACAAGCACACAGGCATTGATAGATATAACAAAAAATGTGAAAGCTGATACTTATATATCGGGCGCAGAAGGTATAAATTATCTTGATATGGACCTTTGGAACAGTACAGGCTTAAAGATACAGTTCCAGAAATATCACCACCCGGTTTATAAACAATTCAACTCGGAAGAATTTCAGCCATATATGAATATTCTGGATCTGTTGTTCAACTGCGGGCCGGATAGTTTGAATGTTCTCCTGGGTAAGCCTTTGTAGGAAAGCTAAATTTCGGCAAAAAGCAGGTTTTCGGTTCGGTGTACTTTATAACCCAGCCCGGTAAGTTTATTTGCCAGATCATCCTTGCTGTATTTTTCAGAATTGTGCATTTCTATAATGTATTTTTTTACTGCCAAAATTGCTTCATCACTGGAATTAAGAAGCATCGGATATTCACTGCCTTCACAATCAATTTTGGCATATTCAAATTTCTGCACACCGGAAAGCTCTCTTAACTTATCAAACTTTATACAATTCACTTCAGTTACGGTTGAAAGAGATTCATCAAATTCACCATCAACAAGGGTGTTACAGCCTGTCCACTCAAATGAGTAAAATTTGGAAGTTCCGTCAAAATCACTAACGGCAAGGTTAAACGGAGTTACATTTGTGATATTATTTTGTGAAAAATGACTCTGCAGTTTTTTGAATGTTTCCGGGAACGGTTCAAAAGAAAATATCTTTGCCTTTGGAAATTTTTTTGAAATGTAAAGAGAGAAAAAACCAACATTTGCGCCAATATCCAATATATTTATACTTTCATTTGCGGCTTCACCAAATGCATAATCCTCATCAATAAATACTTCAAAAAATGTAGTCAGGTCACCTTCATTTTTATTAATATTCAGGCGCAAACCGTTCTTAAGTGGAAATTTATGAATACCTTTATCATCACCGGAGAAGTATTTCAGCCTGTAAAATGAAATAAGCCCTGGGAGCTTTAAACTCGATGCCATCCTGAAAAAATTTGTGATCTTGCCAGTCATTATATCAATAGTAAAAATAAATATTTAAGTTCACAAAATTAAACAATTGATAAATTGAATACAATGTATAACTTAGATT
>JABFSP010000146.1 GCA_013140565.1 Ignavibacteria bacterium | reverse complement strand
ACCGTACATGCTACAATCGCTATTTTTTCATTATACATCTTGCCAAAAACCTTGGGGAACCAGTAATGCATTGTCGCAAAGAACATGATACCCATTCCGCCGAACATCACGTAATGGAAATGCGCTACGACAAAGTATGTATCGGTAACGTGAATATCAGTTGCAAGCGCACCAAGTACCAGACCCGTAAGACCGCCAATGGAAAATATAAATATGAATCCAAGCACGTAATAAAGCGGCGCGCTGAATTTTATAGATGCTTTATATAATGTTGCTACCCAGTTGAATATCTTTACACCTGTGGGTATTGCTACCAAAAACGTTAAGAGTGAAAATACTATCCTTGATGTATCGCTCATGCCGCTTACGAACATATGGTGTCCCCAAACGAGGTAACCTATTAAAGCAATACCAAGTGATGAAATTGCTATCTGTTTATAACCGAAAATATCTTTCCTTGAAAATGTTGGCAGAATTTCTGATACAACACCCATCGCGGGAAGGATCATAATATATACTGCGGGATGCGAGTATATCCAGAACAAATGCTGGTAAAGTATCGGGTCGCCGCCAAGTGCCGGATCGAATACCCCGATCCCCATAAATCTTTCAAGCATTATCAATGCAAGTGTGATACCAATTACCGGTGTTGCAAGAACCTGTATCCAGCTTGTGGCGTATAAGCCCCAAACGAACAAAGGCATGCGGAACCATGTCATACCGGGTGCCCTTAAACGGTGAATTGTAACTACAAAGTTCAAACCCGTTACTATAGATGAGAAGCCAAGCACAAACGCCGCCATTGTGGTAATTGATACATTCTGCGCGGAGCGTATACTGTATGGTACGTAGAAAGTCCAGCCCGTATCGGCAGGTCCATCACCAACAAATAGTGATACAATCGCGAGAATAGCGCCAACCATGTATAAGTACCATGAAAAAAGGTTCAGCCTCGGGAAAGCAACATCCTTTGCGCCAATTTGAATTGGCAGCATAAAATTACCGAACACAGCGGGTATTGCCGGTATGATAAATAGAAATACCATGATAACGCCGTGCAGCGTGAAAACGGAATTATATGTCTGTGGCTTCATGATGGTTTCACCGGGCGAGAGCATCTCAAGCCTCATCATTACACCCAGTGTCATGGCGACAAAAAAGAATACCATTATGCCCATAAGGTACATTAAGCCTATGCGTTTATGGTCGACCGATAGCAGCCAGCCCATAATACCCTTATGCTTACCCTGGTATTCTAAGTAACTTACTTCATTTGCTAATGATCCATTAGCCATTGTTTATACTTCCTTTCCCGTTTATTGTATTAACGGGTATATTATTATTTTTTTTCTTCTTCAGTGTTAATATCAGTACAAATCCTGCAATTATTATCAGCATTCCGCCGCCCACTATCCTTGTAAAATTCAGAACGTACGTTCTGCCTGCGGGGTCGTAGCTGTAACATATTTTCAAAAGCTTGTTTATTGCCGGTGATGATTTACCTTCAGATGCCTCGTTTATCGCAAGCTTTATATCCATTGGCAGAAAATCAGTGCCGTATAAATACCGTGCTATTTTGCCGTCGTGTGAAAGTACGGTCAGTACCGCGCCATGCATGTAATCTTCGCCCTGCGGCTGGTAGCGGAAACCAACTGCGTCGGTTATCTTTGCAATTGTTAGGCTATCGCCTGTTAAAAATTTCCAGCTATCTTCGGGAATTTTTTTCTTCATGTTATCAAGGTAATTTCTTTTTTTACCCTGTGCCATTATATAATCTTCCCTCGGATTAAAACTTATTGTCACAATATTAAAATCTTTTCCAGCTTCAATATCAAGCTTATCAACCACGGTTGAAAGACCGTTCATTAAAGGTGAGCAAATCCCGGGACACTTGAAATAAACCAGTGTGAGAATTGTAGGTTTATTTACTAAACTTCTCAGTGAAACCGGTTTGCCGTTCTCATCCAGAAATGACAGATCAAGCGGTATCGTTTCACCAAGCTTCTCATCAATGCCAACCTGCTGCTTTGTAGTATCAGCTACGCTTGATTCCCGGAATAATCCGAGCATCATAAAAATTAAAAGGGCTCCTATTTTTGTTATCTTAAACAATTTATTTTGCTTTCTTAAACCTTTACTTTCATATCCAGGCTAATATCTATTTTCTACCGGATAATCTTTGATACAATCCTTACTCTTTTTGCCTTCTTACTTTTGCCTTTTCACTGACTTCTAAACACCCGCGAACAATCTTCTCAAATACGCATGAAGCTGCGTTAACTGAGTCTGAGTAAGCATATACGATGCTCTTGCTTTAAATCCGTTCTGCACAGGATTATTATCAAATATCTTTATCAGTCCCATTTCATTGGTATTCCATGTTGAATCCTGCGCCAATACCGTTAATGCTTTTGTCAAATTAGATGATATATTCTTTAATATAACTGCTGCAGTATCAGTTTTGCTCTCATTTATCTGCTTAACCATTGACGCAACTTTCTGGTCAACCGAAGCATTCTGTTTCAGTATCTTTTCCATTGCAAGTTTAAGCGGTATCTGGTTAGGCATTTTAACGCCTTTGGTCAGACTGTATGTTACATCAATTGAATCAAGCTGCACCTGTGTAACAGGCGGGTAATCAGGCAGAAATGACCTGATATACATAATTAAATTCAGCCTGTCTTCAGGGGGCAGATTTGCGTATGATGCCATTCCCCTGCTTGTTATACCTTCCTGAAGGGTCTTATACATCATTGTCATCGATGTACCGTTTGTCCAGCCGTTCAGGTCATGGAAATTTCTTGGCTTCGGATTAAGGTTTGCGCCTGCGACTCCATCGCCTTTGCCCTGCTCACCGTGACAGCTTACGCAGTTCATTGTAAAAATTGATTTGCCCTTATCCACCATTTCAGGGGTTGAGCTTAAATACTTCATCACATCTGTGGGCGGTGAAAGCGTGCCTTTTATCATCGGAAGGTCAGCTGTTTGTCCCGTGGAATCTTTGGTTGTATCCTTCGCAACCACAGGGAAGCCGCCGATCTTTTCCTTCGTAACATTAGGCAGATCGTTTATGTACATTGTTCCCATAACAATAATTGCAATTATGAAAACAACATAAACCGCACCGTAAAATTTAAAATAATCTTTCATTATTATATCAAATAAACTTTAATCTTTTTTATGAATCAAAACACATTTCAATATCTTTACACACACCTACTCACCTACTTACCCACTCAACTACTTCACTTACAAATGAAAATCCAGACCCATCTGCTCTTCGGATCTTTTATTGCCATCAAGTTCTTCTTATTCGCGCTTAATTTGAATACAACCATAGTTAAGCC
>JABFSP010000123.1 GCA_013140565.1 Ignavibacteria bacterium | reverse complement strand
TGTATGTTAATAATGTTAAATGAAAAAACATTGTTAGTGTTAAAACTTCTGCCTGTACACTATATGATGGAGTGGAAAGACTTAAAAAAAGGTCATGCAAGTATGTATCAATGAGAGCAATTATGTATTATTTTTGTGAAGGACAATTTGTCTTAAAACATTATAAAAGAACTGCACAGGAGGTATCATGATCCTTCTAAAGAGATCATTAACCCTATTCTTTATTGTTTTGGCAAACCTCCATCCATTATCCCAGACTGTTTTACAGCCCGAAATCATTATTAATACAGATTCATCATTAAACAGAGATCACGATTACATAAAATTAACTATCCGCAATGCGCCGGTACTTACGGTACAGTTTGCTGTTGACTATGATTTCGGAGTGTTTGAGCTTTCGGCGAATGATAACGGTGACCTTAACAAGGATCAGTTCATTAGCGGAAAGAATTTTGGTGTCAGGCATGGTTTCGGTGCTAACCTTACAGCTAAATATCCGCTGCACCAACCGGGTCATCTGAGGATCACGTCTTCTCTGATGTATAACCGGTTCACAAGTAAATTCAATAAAGTATTTACTGAAGATACTGAAGATGATTTTGTAAAATACGATGTGTATTCACTTGGAGTTGGAATTGAAGATAACTTTAACCCGGGGCTTAAACTAAGAGCTTACGCGGGTGTTGGTATACTTGCAAGTATTATTTCGGGGAATGCAAGGATAACTGATACTGCGGGCAGCAGGGACTACAGCATAAATCCCGCCTTCAGGGTAGGTCTTAACATTTATTCCGGATTTGAATACCTTCTTTCAAAAAATGTCGGACTCAGTTTCGGGCTCAAATTCACACACGCTAATCTTTGGCTGAAATCAAGCGAACTGCCCGATACCCCGGGAGAGCTGAATTTAAACGACCAGAAGGTGAGCAATCATCAGCCTTATGCTGGCTATAGACAGTTTGCATGGGGTTCATTCCAGTTGGGGGTTAACTATTACCTGGGTGTGAATGAAAAGGAATATTATTACAGGAAGTATTAAGCGGCTTCAGGATTAACAGACAGACAATAATTCTTTAAAAGGTAACAGCCTCAATAATTTTATTATTGAGGCTGTATTTATTTTCAGGTCAAAAATATCTATCTGTAAAAGACCGAAGAATTAAGGAATATTGAACGACCTCACATCGACCGAGCCGCCCCCGAGATTACCTGAAAAATTTGTTACGCTGCCGTTAACAATAACCCTGCAATTAAAGCTTTTTGCAAATCCCTGGAAGTGCGCAACATTTACCCTGTAATCACCTGAAGGCACTGAGGTTGTTGTGCTGAAAATGTTTTCAATTGCATTGCCGTTTTGTGACTGCCAGTCTCTATCTAAAGAAAAATTAGCGCTTGTTGTGTTCTGCCAGAAGATGTGCAGGTTGTTCGGACCGAAAAGATGCAGATCAAGATCAGCCGCATTGCTTGAAGTATTTATCCATGTCAATGTTGCCTGAAGTATACCTGTACCAACCGGAACAGTTGCAGGGGGCCAGTTTTCGGGTCTGCCTGCTACCCATGAACCGCCTGCCGGCAGGCAAAAAGGAACGTAAACCTGGGCATCATACGTTGACCAGCCGTTGAACACCAGCGGGTCACTTACTGTAACAGGCGCGGGAATGCTGTATGTTTCAATCACCGGCGGGTTAGCCTGGCAATTACTCCTTGTAACCCAGAAGCTAATTGAACCTTGCGGAACTATGGCTTTGGTCCTGTCAGTTTGGCATCCAAGAAAAATGGGTCCCATGTAAGCCTGACCAATCAAACCGCCGCTATACTGACTGAGTATTGAAGGTTTTTCGGGGGATACACTCTGAACCGTTAAAATGTAATTCATAAACGGTTCAGGCGGACAGTCATACATACAGCCGCCCTGCCTGAAATCTGTGTTATCTGAAAGATTTTGTTTAACCAATACATAATAACCAAGTGAAAGCAGATCTACGCCTATTTTTTTGCCTGCTGTATCAATTGCAGATGTTGGAATTATTCTCCAGTCCTGGGTAGCATCAGAATATTGAAGGACGGCAAGATCCTGCGGTGATGATTCATTGCCCGCAGGGAAAAACAATTGTACAGGTGAATTAAAAGTAAACGATTCAGGTCCGGCTTTCAGGTATTTTCCTATCACAGAATAACCGGATGTTACAGGCGGTATGCCGCTTTCAATTGTAGATGATGTATTAAGCGAAAAAGTTACGGTGCCTGCTGTACCGTTGCTGTTCCTCGGTACATCGCCTGTATGTACTTCAAGCCTGAAGCCATCGAATTCTATGATCTGCCTCTGGTCAGAAGTAACACTTTGAGAAGTACCATTACCGCTGCCGGGATCAGTTGGATTAGTTGTGGTATTATCATCAGAGCAGCTGATAATAAGTACGGAAATAAATAGTATTAATGGTAAAACCTTTGAATAAAATTTCTTCATAAAACTCTCCTTTTATATCATCGTTTGTGATTAGATAACATAAAATTGCAGATAATTATGACTTCAATCAAAGAATAATAATTGAAAATGTCCCAATGAAATGAATTTACTTAGGGTGGAAATTGGTAAAAAAGCGGTATTTTAAAGGATATGGTATGAAATGTGTCCCAAAGATTTAAGAGCAACCTACCCCGGATATTTTGAATAGTTTAGGCTACATCTTTTTCAGATCGGTGAACTGATAACCAAGTTTAAGTATATTTTCAGTTTTTGTATCGGATGGTATTAGCTCAACAACATAGCCCGGGATATTGTTCTGAACATTGATAACATCATCAACATCAAACGCAGTAATGGTATGTTTATCGTCTAAATGTGAACGGGTAGCTTCACCCAGTGCCTGACCTTCGGCAAAATCAGGGTCGCGTTTTAATTTGGCAATAATGCTGTCATTTTCATTTTTCAAAACAAACGGCATTAACTTATGAAATTCCGTGAAGTGACCCTCCCTGTAATAACCAATATTACCTATAACAAGCATCGGGAATTCTTTCCCGGCATTTTCCGAAGGAACTCCTTCTTTTATTCTAATATCAAAACCATCCACATGATTCAGTATCATGTATGCATCAAGATGCGTTGCAGCGGGCCATGACACTTTCATTTGTGCCTTCATTGATTCAAGATCCTCACCGACACCAATAAACAGGTTATGTGATTCTAACAGGTCACCCTTATTGTAACCTCCTAAGAGTACAATGAATAATTGAAGTTTTTCCATATTAGATATTTACACAGAATTGATTTTTTTCGAGTGTACTTATAATAAACTTAGATTAATTAGAAAACCTCAAAATGTTGCTATTTTGTGTCTTTTTTCTCT
>JABFSP010000354.1 GCA_013140565.1 Ignavibacteria bacterium | reverse complement strand
GTTTTGCCTCTCTACATAAGGATTTGCAAATCGTAATATTTTATAATCTAACCCTTTTAAAACCTTATAAAGATATAAATACTTTTCAATTGTAAGCTTGATTATTCCGTATGAACTGGTTGGCTCTGTTGAGTGTTTTTCACTGATCGGCAGTTTTTCAGGATTGCCGTAAACAGTGCCGCCTGATGAAATGAAAACAATCCGTTTAACTTTATACTCAACGCATTTTTCAAACAGGTGAAGAGAGGATATCAGGTTGCTTTCAACATCATAGAAAGTATTCAGGTTCGATGTCGCGGGAACTGTTGAACTTACCAGATGCACAACATAGTGTTTACCCTTAAGCGCTTTGCTGATATCTACCTCATTGTTGAAGTCACCTTCGATAAATTCAATCTCATTAAGGATATGTGCAACATTCTTTTTCGAAGCATTGAGCTTATCGAATACAGTTACTTTTATTCCATTTTTCAAAAGGTCTTCGGCAATGTGTGACCCTATAAAACCCGCTCCGCCAAAAATTATGCAGCTTTCTTTCAACTTTCCCCTTAGCCCTTACTTAATTTTAATACATACCTGAATGGTACAAAAAAAAACGGTATCCTGTTTACCGATAGAATCCTGAATATCTTTTCCGATTGTCCTATAATGAGCTTTAAACCATATTCATGAATATGCCATTCATCCAGGTTATTCTTTGCGGCAAGATCCCACTGGCTTTCCTTTGGTTCCAAAACCCTTCTTAAACCGCAATTTAAGAGTATTTTTTTAGTAAAAATAATCAATTTTTCGTTTGGTATAGAAAGAGATATTATACCGTTATCCTTCAATACTCTTTTCATTTCTGTAAGTACTAATTCAGGCTCCAAAACGTGTTCAAAAACTTCCGTACATATTATCCGGTCAAAACTTCTGTCTCCAAACGGAAGGTCTTCTCCTTTTGCTATAATAAGCTCAGCCTTGCCGGCTAACCTTTTTTTAGCTCTTTCTATTTGTATGGTGGAAATATCCACACCGGTAAGCTTTCCCTGAGGGATCCTTTCAAGTATATGCCCCGCTCCGCAGCCAACCTCCAATACTTTGTCATCCGCTCCAATATCTGCTTCTCTTAGTAGGATATTTATCCTTTTGTTTTCAATGTACCTGAATAAGCGGTTTGGATGATTGTAGAATTTATCAAGATCATGCTTTATGGCATGTACTTCATTCCATTTTTCAAATCCCGCGGGGGAAGGCTTCATTGTTTTTCGAAAATAAAAGAACCGAAGCGCTGATCCTGCGATACTAATTGTTTGATAAACTTATATTTTGTAGAATCTCTGAGTACTTCAAGCTGCACATCATTTTTGAATTCCGGTCTGTAGCCATAGTGTGATTCCCATATTATATACGCGCCTTTCGGAGCCTCATTCAGATTCTTAAGGTCAAGCTTCTTAAACAGCTTTTGGTTCTGTTTGTACTGATTTGAGTAGAACATTATGAACGTGTGGTTTGTAAGCTTTTCTTTATCCTTAGCTTCGTTGATCGTATCCAGGAATTCAGCAGTTTCTTTTACGGAGATATTTTCAGGAGAAAGTTTTTTAGGTTCAACAAAATACAAATGAACACTTGCCAGTATGACCAGTGCAATACCTAAAGTGCTCATATACCTGGTTCTCGATTCATTCCATAATGCAATTGAAAGTATAAAGAAAAGAACAACAAATATTATTTTTATGTATTCAGCTTTTTCAAGCAATACGAATCCATCAGTTGCTTTTGAGAGGAATAGAAGTACCATAACAGCAAATATGCCGGTTATAATATAATTGGTTGACCGGAATTTCTTTATTGAAAGATTATTAAGACCTACTGCCGCAAAGAAGGCGCATATTGGTGAAATATGTAGCAGGTAGCGCCAGTTCCCCGGGTTAGGTCCATCGCTTATCATAGTAAGCATCTGTATTACGAAAATGGAGATGAAAATAATATAAAATTCGGCGTACTTCTTAAAGTAATCCTTTATTTTTGAAGTATCATTTAAGAACCCGAAAAATCCGAGCATGAAAAGTGATAAACAAACGGGACCTACAATAAAAATATACACCTTGAAGTAATGCATCAATCCCTGCGATTTGTAATTGAGCCCCGCGACTGATTGCATTTCTGTAAGCACGAACATTATATCACCCGTTTTTATAAATCCCAGCAGGTTGTAAACAATGGGGAATAAAAAAAGAGCTCCTGCGTAAACGTATTGCTTCCTCAGAGAAAATATAACAGCGAAGACCAGGATAAGCAGGGCAATTTCCTGCCTTATCATGTAAACGTAGCCAAGCAGTAAAGCGCTGTACAGGTATTTTTCCTTTTTGTAAAGTATCAAAAAGCTGACAACACACAAAGCTGTAAATATTTCAGAGTAAGACCTGAATGAAAGATCAACATACAAAGGCTGGGTTGCCAAAAGCAGTGCGCCAATAATAGCATGACTGACTTTATAAGTCCGAATGAGAACGTACGTCATATATACCGTAGTTGCAGCTACAATGGAGTTAAATATCAGCACTGCATCGTAACTTATCAAGGCAGGAATTACCATAAATATCTTATAGCCGGGTTTTGGTCCGTTACCCAAAATAACCCACGGGTCCTGCCAGAAATTCAGCATGTTTATGTATTGTGCAACTTCATCATCCTGGTAGAATCCGACGGCAACCTTGCGGTATGAATAATACAATATTGCCAATATTGGTATTATTAACCAGAAATATTTCGAATATTTAGCCTCAAATCCGGATTCATTGTAAGGAATATTCAGTATCGATTCCTGTTTTTTAGATGTAATTTCTGCTGACTTTTTCTTGCTCATTAATATTCCTGTCCATAAAAAAACAAATATATGCAAGCAACGGCTAAAATTCTATTCATTTTAAAGAAATATCAATTTTTGTATCTTTGGAATATATATTATATAAAGGAGTAAATTATTCAATGGCAAAAGCTAAAGCTGATAATCCGACTGCGAAGAGACTAGAGGTAATTGAAAAAGAAATTGCCGAACTGAGTTCCAGACGCGACGAACTCAGAGCTCACTGGATACTGGAAAAAGAGCTTATTTCAGGCATCCGGAAAATGAAGGAAGAAGAGGAGAATCTTAAGACAGAGGCAGATAACTATGAACGGCAGGGGGACCTGGCTAAAGTTGCGGAAATCAGATATGGCAAGGTAAACGAACTTCAGAAGAATATCGAAAGCCAGTCAGGTAAGCTGGCAGAGCTGCAGAAGAAATGGAAAATGCTTAAGGAAGAAGTAGATTCAGAAGATATAGCTGAAATTGTTGCCAAGTGGACAGGTATTCCTGTTTCAAAAATGCTGGAAAGTGAACGTGCCAAATTACTGCATATTGAAGAAAATCTGCATAACAGGGTAATTGGACAGGATGAGGCGATATCTGCTGTTGCAAATGCTATCAGGCGAAGCCGCGCAGGATTGCAGGATATTAACCGGCCGATTGGTTCATTTATCTTTTTAGGGACAACCGGTGTGGGTAAAACGGAGCTTGCAAAAGCGCTGGCTGAATTCCTGTTTGATGATGAGCATAACATTGTGAGAATTGATATGAGCGAATACATGGAAAAGTTTTCTGTAAGCAGATTGATAGGCGCGCCGCCGGGATACGTTGGATATGAAGAAGGCGGCCAGCTGACCGAAGCAGTGCGAAGAAAACCATACAGCGTTGTTTTACTTGATGAGATCGAAAAGGCTCACCCCGATGTATTTAACATACTTCTGCAACTGCTTGATGAGGGAACACTTACTGATTCACAGGGAAGAACGGTTAATTTTAAAAATACAATTATTATTATGACCTCTAATCTTGGTTCTCATTTGATTCAGGATGAACTGATGACCATAAATGATAATAACCGCGATGAAATACTTGGAAGCTTAAGGGAAAAGCTGTTTGAGCTTTTAAGACAGAAAATAAGACCGGAAGTACTTAACAGGATAGATGAAGTAGTGATGTTTAAACCGCTTCTTGGCAGTGAGCTTAGAAAAATTGTTGATATCCAGTTAAATGGCATAATTAAGATGCTTTTGAAGAACAGTGATATTGCACTTAGTGTCACCAATGATGCCAAAGACTGGCTCGCAAAGATAGGATATGATATTACATTCGGGGCAAGACCGCTGAAACGGACTATTCAGAATCACATAACCAATCCGCTCAGCGAAAAAATACTTTCAGGTGATATATTGCCGGGTGATAAAGTTGAAATCAACGTTAGTGATGCGGGAAAGTTTTTATTTAACGGCAAATGAGTTTTAGCTGCACATTCAATAAAATAAACCTAATTAAGGGGGGTTTATGAAATACTTTATACATTCTTTACTATTTGTTACTTTTTTGTTTTTAAACTCTTCATTGCATTCTGAAAATACCGGTTACACAAATGACGCAAACAGCGCTTATTACGTGGTACCTCCAAATTATGCAGGTACACAGGGGACAGCTTCATTTCTTGGGCCGCTTTCAAATGCGCAGAGGACATACCAGTTTTTAATAAGGGATTCAATTCTAACGGGACTAGTTGGACAACAAATTACCGGCATTACTTACAGGCTGCTGGCTTCTGCTGTTACAAACTGGCCAACCGCTGATGTTACATTTTCAAATTATGATATCTATTTAAGCGGCAGCGTAGCTCCTGAAAACCGAAGCCTGACATTTTCCCAAAATGTTGTCGGAGTTCAAAAACGTGTCCGGTTCGGATCGCTGACAGTAACTGCAGGATCTTTTCCATCAGGGGGTTCACCAACGACTTTTGGTTCTGAAATAGCATTTGATTCTGCATATGTTTATAACGGCGGCCATTTGCTTGTAGAGCTAAGGCACACCGGATTCACAGGAACATCAGCAAGTGTTGATGCGATAAGCACATCAACAGGCGGGTATGGATTCCTCATCAGTGCCTGCTGGACAGGTAACTATGCAGGAACTTTGGGTTCACAGGGGAATTTTTGTGTTATCAGGCTTACTTCAAGTCCGCTTACAGCTATTGGCAATGAAACTGAAACTGTAAATTCTTTTTCACTGCGGCAGAACTATCCTAACCCGTTCAACCCGGTTACTAATATTTCATTTGAACTTCAGAAACCCGCTCAGGTCACATTAAAAATATATAATGTATCCGGCGCGGAAGTTGAAAGATTGATAAACAATGAATCAATGCAGGCAGGAACAAGATCGGTGATTTACAGCGGAGACAAGCTGAGCTCAGGTATTTATTTTTACTCATTGTTTGTAAATGGTCAAAAAGTTGATACAAAAAAGATGATGTTAGTAAAATAACAGGGATGTTTTATTCACATTGTTTCACTTGTTGTTTAGTTTAAATTTTACTGAATGCTCATTAGGCGGCTTATTGCCGCCTTTTTTATTTATGTGCTATAGTTATCATATGTGGTTATGATATTTATCGCAGATGTCATAACCAATTCTTCTAATTAAACCGTTTAGAAGCATAGCTGTTTGCTCAGGCTCCTGTAGCTTAAGCAATTAAAAGATTGTTGTAACTTCTTAGCTAAAAAATAGCTTGTCATAACTTTCTTTTACTTCTATTTTGAGAATGATTTATAAATATTAAATGATACTTACCAAAATCTCGAAAGGGGGATTACTATGAAGAGAAATTTACTCTTTGCGGCTGTATTGTTTCTGGTTTCAGTTTATTCATATTCACAGCTTTCATGGAAATGGATGCATCCGACACCGCAGGGGAATACTCTAAGGTACACAAAAATGTTTTCGGCTACTGATTGGGTTGCTGTAGGATATGGCGGTACGTTCATGAAAACAACAAACGCCGGTGTCAACTGGTATATTACTCACGATGCAGCGGGAGTGAAAACAACCTCGCAGACTTCATTATACAATGCTCATTTTTTTAACATGACAACAGGTATTGTATGCGGAAGTTCGGGACAGATCTACCGTACAACAAACGGAGGTTTGAATTTCGATTCAATACCAAGCGGAGTTACTGCTACACTATACGGAATTCATTTTGTTGATGCAAATACAGGTTATATCGGAGGTTCAAGCGGAACTGTATTGAAATCAACAGATGCCGGGGCAACATGGTCAGCTTTAACTACCGGAACAACATACACTATTAATAACATTTTCGCTTTGAATAACAGAGTGTATTGTCCAACGAGTACATCCTCTATATTGCTGACATCATATGATGGCGGTGTAAACTGGTTTAAAGATACAACTGCCGCAACTGCTAATTCATTATATGATGTTGCGTTTAAAGATTCGCTAAACGGAATTGTTTCAGGGGCAACCGCAACAGTAAGGAGAACTACCGATGCCGGATTAACCTGGACACCTTACACAACACTTACTTCAACATCATTCTGGAGCATTTTATACAATTCTAATACATGGTATCTATCAGGCAGTTCGAATTATGTTTATAGAAGTACCAATGATGGTGTTTCATGGGATTCGCTGCAATTTATGGGTAACCAGTACTATACATCAACATATTATTATCTCGACAGAAACGGTACAAATATGTTAACCGGAGGATTGTACGGCCTGTTGAATTCTACGACAAATACCGGAGCAAACTGGACAGCACATAATTATCTTGGTTATTCAAGCACCTTGAATGATATTTGGTGCAGCAGTATGAACGGTAAAGTTATCGCTGTAGGCTCAGTTGCACCAACGCCATTCCTTGTTTCTACTAATGGCGGTGTTAACTGGATATATGATATAGGTACAGGAATTACAACAGCACTTAATGGATTGAAAATGGTCAATGCAAATGTTGGCTATGCATCAGGTTCATCAGGTAAAATGTTTAAAACAACAAATGGCGGAATGAACTGGGATTCAGTTTCATTTGTAGGTGCAACAAGTACCTTATACTGTACTGATTTTATAAGTGTTGATACCGGCTGGGCATGCGGTTCATCAGGTACTGTTTATAAAACTGTTAATGGGGGTCTTAACTGGGCATTACAGACAACCGGCACCACATCAACCCTCTACAGGATGGATATGGTTAATGCTCTCACAGGTTATATAATTGGATCATCAGGAGCATGCAGGAAAACCACTGATGGCGGAACTACCTGGACGGCGCAAACATCAAATTATTCTTCAACCTTATACTGGATCAACATGATTGATGTTAATTCCGGTTACCTGGCAGGTATTGGCGGCACATTGAGAAGAACAACCAATGGCGGCGCAAACTGGGATACTGTTGTTACCCCGATTTCAGCTTCGCAGTATTCAATTTCATTCCCTACAATGAATACAGGTTATGTTGTTGGTTCAGCAGGTTATACATACAGAACATCCAATGGCGGAACAAGCTGGGAAATAAAAAACAGCGGCGCTTCTACATTGAATGCAGTTTTTGCAAAAGGGTATGATTCAGCATTTGTAGCAGGTTCAGGCGCAATTGTACAGAAATATTATAACGGACTTGTAGGCAGAATTACATGGCATAACCTGGTTCCTGAAAAGTATACGCTGGAACAGAATTATCCAAATCCGTTCAATCCTGTTACAACTATTAAGTTCGGATTGCCAAAAACCGCAAATGTCACATTAAAGGTATATGATATTTTAGGCAGGGAAGTGAGCATTTTGTTCAATAATGTTCCTTTGAATGCAGGTACAGTCGTTTACAATTTCGATGGTACTGATCTTGCTTCCGGTGTTTATTTCTATTCTTTAATAGTAAATAACACAAAAATTGATACAAAACGGATGGTTTTATTGAAATAGAATAAATTAGTTGGTAAAAATGGCGTCTGTTAATGTCGTATGAATCGGTCACTAAGCAGACGCTATTGTTTTCTGTTCAATTGAAATTTAAGGTATGTAAACATTATTAACAAGAAAAGTGCTCATTTTGTCCAAAATTCTAATGTTTTCAATATTTTAAGGCACACTATATATAGTAAATATGTTTCATCCAAAAATCGTCAAAAATTAAGCATTCTGACTTGACATTTATCATAAATTAATCTGATTAATATTGCCTATCCTACCTAATATAATACCTTAGCAATGGAGTTTGCCATCATTCCTTACATTGACATTAAATAATAAAACCGCTATATTCGTCTTCTGTACCAAACTATTTCAATCGTTTTTTGCAAATTTGAGTAATTTTTATAAAATAGACTAAAATCTGATCAGGATTATATTGTAATGGCATTAAAAAAGTTAAAACCAATGACACCGGCTACAAGGTACTACACAATTTCTTCATTTGAAGAAATTACAAAGTCCACGCCGGAAAAATCTCTGTTAAAACCTTTAAAGAAATCCGGCGGCAGAAACAATACCGGCAGGATAACTTCAAGGCGCAGAGGCGGCGGACATAAAAGAATGTACCGCGTAATTGATTTCAAACGCGATAAGACGGGCGTTGAAGGAAAAGTTGAAGCAATTGAATACGATCCGAACCGTTCAGCAAGAATAGCATTGGTAAAATATCCTGACGGAGAGATTACTTATATTATTGCTCCTGACAGTTTAAAGGTCGGTACATCAATTTTTTCAGGAGTTGATTCCGATATAACAGTCGGCAACACATTACCTCTTGCAAATATACCTCTTGGAACGTTCATACATAATTTAGAATTAAAGCCCGGTAAGGGCGGACAGCTTGCGCGCAGCGCGGGCAGTTCATGCATCGTTGTTGCCAAGGATGAAAGATATTCACAGGTTAAGCTTCCTTCAGGCGAAGTAAGAATGGTGCTTAATACATGTAAAGCAACAGTGGGTGTTGTAAGTAATCTTGAACACGAAAATATCTCTTTAGGTAAAGCAGGCCGCTCCAGGTGGCTTGGCAGAAGACCTAAGGTAAGAGGTGTTGCGATGAACCCGGTAGATCATCCGATGGGCGGCGGTGAAGGAAAAACTTCAGGCGGCGGCCACCCGGTAAGTCCGTGGGGTTTACCTGCAAAAGGTTACAAAACAAGAAAGAAAAAGAATCTGTCAAATAAATTCATAGTTAAGAGAAGAAAGTAATTTTATATAAATGCCAAGATCACTTAAAAAAGGACCGTTCATAGATCCAAAGCTTCTGAAGAAAGTTGAAGATCTGAATAAAGTTAACCAGAAAAAAGTTTTAAAGACCTGGTCAAGATAAACAACTATTACACCTGATTTTGTAGGCAATACTTTCGCAGTTCATAACGGCAATAAGTTCGTCCCTGTTTTCGTTTCAGAAAACATGGTTGGTCATAAGCTTGGTGAGTTTTCACCGACAAGGATATTCAGGACACACTCAGGAAACAGAAAAGACGAAAAATAGTTTTATCCGGCAAAATAGTTTTTCAGCTGAATAGTTTTTCAGCTGTTTGATAAGTAAGTTATCGTATAACGGAAATAATTAGAAAAGTTTAACACAGAAAAGTATAATGGAAGCAAGAGCAATTAAAAGATATATTCAGAGTTCACCCAGGAAAATGAGACTGGTCGTTGATCTTATAAGAGGAAAAGCTGTAAGTGAAGCGTTGAACATACTTCATTTTTCTCCAAAACACGGCTCAAAGGTTGTTGAAATGACCTTAAGGTCAGCGGTATCCAATCTTTCGAATAAGCTTGATACAGGCAGGGTGGAAGAAAAAGATATTATAGTTAAAACGGTTTATGTAAACGGCGGACCCGTACTGAAAAGGATGCTTCCTGCACCGCAGGGCAGAGCATACAGGGTAAGAAAGCGCTCAAACCACTTAACGATTGTAGTTGCAGAAAAAGACAAAAATTGATTTTAATACCAAACAATTATATTCATAATTAACAGGAGATTTATTTGGGACAAAAGACACATCCGGTAGGTTTCAGAGTTGGAGTCATAAATGGCTGGGATTCAAGCTGGTATGACGATAAAAGCTTTGCGACAAAATTAATGGAAGATAATATGATACGCGGCTATATCCGCAAGAGGTTTGATAATGCCGGCATATCTAAAATAGAAGTTGAAAGAACTCCCAAAAAGATTACGTTGACTATACATACATCAAGACCGGGCTATGTAATAGGAAAAAGCGGAAAAGAAATTACTCACCTTGAAGGTGAATTGAAAAAAGTCACAAACAAAGATATTAAAGTGCTTGTAACAGAAATAAAGAAACCTGAGCTCGATGCTCATCTGGTAGCGGAAAATATCGCAAATCAGATTTCGAACAGGGTTTCATACAGAAGAGCGATTAAGACGGCAATTGCATCAAGTATGAGAATGGGCGCAGAAGGAATAAAGATATATGTTGGCGGCAGGTTAAACGGCGCGGAAATCGCGAGAGCTGAACAGTTTAAAGAGGGAAGGATTCCTCTGCAGACTATCAGGGCTAATATCGATTACGCTAGTCTGGCTGCAAGTACAATTTATGGTAAGATAGGTGTTAAAGTTTGGATATGTATTGGCGATAAGCTGATAAGAAAATAATTTAAGAAAGTATAATTTTAGAATTTTTCTTGTTTAGGAGAGTGTTTTTATGGCTTTAATGCCAAAAAGAGTTAAGTTCAGAAAAGCGCACAGAGGCAGAAGAGCCGGTAAAGCTACGCGCGGCTTTACAGTTTCGTTCGGTAACTTCGGATTGAAAGCAATGGAACCGGCATGGATAACCCAAAGGCAGATAGAAGCAGCGAGAGTTGCTATTACCAGGGAAATGAAACGTGACGGTAAAGTATGGATAAGGATATTCCCTGATAAGCCATACACCAAAAAGCCTCTTGAAACACGAATGGGTAAAGGTAAAGGCGCTCCTGAATTCTGGGTAGCTGTAGTAAAACCCGGCACGATCATGTTTGAAGTTGGCGGCGTTACAAAAGCCATCGCTGAAGAAGCTATCAGGCTTGCTGCACACAAACTACCTATAAGGACTAAGTTTGTTGTAAGACACGATTACGCTGAATAATAATAGAATTTTTTATATAGCTTTTTTGAGGCAATAACAATATTTATTTAGAATGAAATACTACGAAATAAAAACAATATCAACTGAAGATCTGAAGAACAGACTTAAAGAAGAAAATGAGGGTCTTGAGAACCTCAGGTTCCAGAAATCAATTGGTCAGCTTGAGAACTTTAAAGGCATTCAGAACACCAAAAGGATCATTGCCAGGATACAAACAGTTCTTAAAGAAAGAGAATTATCAGATAAAAAGGATAAATAATTAACTAATGAGCGAAAATTTAGAACAAGTTAATAATACACCGGATGCTTCTACAGCTCCAGCAACCAGCGAAGCTGTAAACGGTTCTTTGGTTAAACGAGGCAGAAGAAAGACCCGTATTGGCAAGGTTGTAAGCAATAAGATGGATAAGAGCATTATTGTTGCCATTGAAAGAAGGATCATTCATCCTATCTATAAAAAATATTTCAAAAAGACAACAAAGTTTATGGCTCATGACCAGAATAACGTTGCTAATATAGGCGATATAGTCAAGATCATGGAAACCAGGCCGCTTAGCGCCAGGAAAAGATGGAGACTTGTGGAAGTAATCGAAAAAGTAAAATAATATTATATCTAGGATTATAAAATGGTTCAGGAAGAAACAAATTTAGTTGTTGCTGATAATTCCGGTGCAAAAAAAGTAAGATGCATAAGAGTATTAGGCGGATCCGACAGAAGGTATGCCGGCGTTGGTGATCTTATAGTAGTATCAGTTAAATCTGCTATACCGGGGGGCAATGTTAAAAAAGGCGAAGTATCAAAAGCGGTTATCGTCAGGACAAAAAAAGAAACAAGAAGAAAAGACGGATCTTACATAAGATTTGATGAGAACGCTGCAGTTTTAATTAATGCAGAAAATGAACCACGCGGTACGCGTATCTTTGGGCCGGTTGCAAGAGAGCTCAGGGAAAAACAGTTCATGAAGATCATATCATTAGCTCCGGAGGTATTATAATTATGACAAAACTCAGAAAGAACGATAAAGTAAAAGTTATCTCAGGTAACAACAAAGGCAAAGAAGGAAAGATATTAAAGATCTACCGTTCTGCCGATAAAGTGATAGTTGAAGGTGTAAATATAATAAAACGCCACACACGCCCAAGCCAGAAGAATCCGCAGGGCGGAATCACACAAAAAGAAGCGCCGATACAGGTATCAAATGTAATGCTCATTGATCCAAAAGCAGGTGAGCCAACAAGACTTGGTGTGCAGGTAATTGAAGAAGCT
>JABFSP010000353.1 GCA_013140565.1 Ignavibacteria bacterium | reverse complement strand
GTATCGGATTGCTCAGCAGGATTAATATTGGGCAGCCTGACTAATTCTATTTCTATTTATGGCGTTGGCCCTATGGTATTGTTGTATAATGTTCTGGCTTTCGGCGCGCAGCCATTGGCGGGTCTCTTGACCGATAAAATTAAGAATCCAAAACTTGCAGTTCTAACCGGACTATTCCTGATGGCTGCTGCAGTAATAATGTATTTTATAAATCCGTTTGCTGCTGTTTTGTTTGCCGGCTTAGCATCTGCAGTATTCCATGTCGGTGGGGGAGCCTTGGCGTTATGCTCAACCCCGGATAGTTCTTCAGGTGCAGGGTTATTTTCAGCTCCGGGAGTAGCGGGACTCGCAATAGGCGGATACCTTGCAATAAGCGATATTTTTCCGGCTGCTGTAATAATTGCTTTGCTTTCTGCTCTTGCGGTATTTATTTTTGCGCTCAAAATTCCCGTATTGCCGTATAACGCTCCACGAAGTGAGAACGAATTTGAAAAGCATGATTTTATAATGCTTGTTCTATTGCTTGCAATTACACTGCGCTCAGCAGTCTGGAATATTTTTCAGCATATTGAACAGGGCGAGATTACGAATATTGTTCTTATTTCGCTTTCAGCCGCAGGCGGCAAAGTTATGGGTGGTTATGCGGGTGATCTTATCGGGTGGAGAAGGTATTCATTTTCGGCGTTGATACTTGCAATACCGTTATTGATACTGGGTGAAACAAGCATCTACTTCCTGCTTCCGGGAATTGCTTTACTTCAGTCAGTAACTCCGATCATGGTTACCGCTATTTATAAGAACATGAAAAAACTTCCCGCGACATCTGCGGGACTCTCGTTTGGGCTGGCAATAGCTGCCGGCGGATTGCCGTTTGTTTCAAATGATTTTTCTGCGGAAGAGTATTCCTCACCACTGATCATTAGCGGAGTTTTAATATTAACAGCAGTTTTAATTTATGTAAGTATTCAACGGAAAGTAAATAAAATTAATGCTTGATAAACTGCTGAACTATAACAACATTTACCAGCAATGGATAAATAAAGGATCAACAAAAGAAGCAGCAATAGAATTAACTATTCAGCAATTGGATGGTCTCGAAGAAATTGCTTCTAATGACGAAAGCTGGTATGAGCTTCTTGAAATATCAGCACGCGGAAGAAATTACGATGCATGGCTTGCAATGGACTGGCCGGAAGGTTTTGATGAATTATTGCTCTGCGTTCCGCTCTGTAAGCTGGTCAGCTGGGAGTGCAGTAAATGCACAGTAGGCATACGTCAGGAAAATAATTCATGTTCAATGGATTATTCACTCTTTGGCTATATAGGGGAACTGGTAAAGAACGGTTTGCGAAAGGAACTGCTTGATCACATAAATAATTCCAGGAAGTTCTTAAAGAATGAAGGGTTCAACTGGAATGTACATAAATGTGAACTTGAAATGATTAATATCTGATGGAATATTTTTTTACATGTCCGTATTGCTGGAAAGAAATTTCTTTTCTTCTCGATACTTCAGTCGAAAGCCAGAAATATATCGAAGATTGCGAGATCTGCTGCAATCCGATAGAAGTAAGTTATGAAATAATTGACAATTCCGTTTCCTTTTTTGAAGCGGTTAAATTACAATAAAGTATAATGAACAGCGACTCACAGCAAGTTTTTGATATTGTTTCGGGAAACTTCGAGCTTCAAAATCAGGATAATATATCATTTGAGGAGTTACATTTTATTTTATCCCAAAGGATTGGAGAACTGCTTGAAAAAAATGTGGAAAAACTTATACATATTCTTTACAGAATAGATGTGAACCAAAGAAAAACTGATGATATTTTCAATAACCCCTCTAAGGAGGAAATAGTATTACTGTTGACAGATGCTGTTATTGAGCGTCAAATAGAGAAAGTTCAAACAAGAAGGAAGTACAAGACCAACGGGTAATTCAGGTTTGGATTACAATAAAGTATATATTTTTTCAATAGTTTAGCCCTCCGGATTCAATTGTCACACTAAATTAATCAATATGTCTAAGTAATAAAGGGATTTACTCTGTATTTTAAAGATGGATTGATAGTTTTATCAATTTCATAATAATTTTTCCAGGTGAATTCCAGATTATGAATTTTACATTTCAGATGAGTAAAAAAGTATTAATAATTGTTCTCGTTTCAATTTCATTCAGCATTCATTCAAAAATATTGCATGTACCGGCAGAATTTACTGCCATTCAAAGCGCGATAAATGCTTCTTCAGATAAAGATACAGTTTTGGTATCGCCCGGGATTTATTATGAAAACATTAATTTCAGGGGTAAGAATATTGTACTTACAAGTGTTTTCTATGTTTCCGGAAGCTCATTGATCATAAATACTACTGTGATCAATGGAAGTAAACCAAATAATTCTGATACAGGCAGTTGTGTAATTTTTTCGGGAGGTGAAGATTCAACGGCTATACTCCAGGGTTTTACAATAACGGGTGGTTCAGGTACAAAATGGAATGATGAACACGGAGCCGGTATGTTCAGAGAAGGAGGCGGTATACTGGTTCAATCGTCATCTCCGGTCATTCAAAACAATGTTATTGTATCAAATTCTGTAACAGATACATTGAATATAATCAGTACCGGCGGAGGCGGAATAAGGATAGCAAATAGCTTCGCGAAAATTTATAATAACCTTGTAATGAATAATACTTCAAGATATGGCGCAGGAATAGTTCTCAACTTTACAGGCGGTGAGCTTAGAAATAATATGATCCTCGGAAATTTTGGTTCTAAGCACTTCGGAGCGGGTTCCGGTATCTGGATAAATGGAGAACATGAAAGACTAATAAAGATTATTAACAACACAATAGCAGGAAATTCATCAGCAGGAGGAATTTGCGGTATCTACGGCAGCGGTACAGCATTGTTTAAAAATAATATTGTATGGGGTAACGTATCACCCACAAATGTACAGGCTTCGGTTTCTTTGAATATGTCTTATTCAGTAGTTCAGGGAGGCTATCAAGGTACAGGAATCATAGATACTAATCCATTTGAGGGTTCTTCATTCGTGCCCGTTATAAATTCTGTTTGTATTGATAGCGGGGATCCGGATATGATCTTTAATGATAAATCAATACCTGATGGTAATTCAGCAATATTCCCATCTCTTGGCAATTTGAGAAATGATATAGGAGCGTTTGGAGGACCCTTTTTGGTTAAAATTACTTCTGATTTGATAATGAACCTTGGCCTGCTTAACAAAAAGTAGAACTGTCACACATTATAAAAAAACGCATCTAAAATAATATGGTAGAAAATCCGTTTATTGAAAAAATTTCAACTTATGAAAAAGACGAGCAGTTGATAGATCTTACCCTGGGAG
>JABFSP010000038.1 GCA_013140565.1 Ignavibacteria bacterium | reverse complement strand
GAATAAAATAATCCCCTGCTCAATATTCCTAATTAATAGTTTGTTATTTCACCATACCCCCCTTCCTTGAATCCCAAAACATTTTCTGTTATCTTTGTATGTTCAGAAACTGTAACATATGTACAAACATCACTATAAAATATACTTAATCCTGAGTCACTACCAGCCGTGAGGCTGGCAGCATCCTGTTACAGGGATGGAACATGGCTCAGGATTAAGTGTTTTATAGAAAGGGGTAAACACTATGTTTGCCAACACAAAATTTTCAAAGAAGCACGCTCCGCTTTTCATGGATCAGTACCGCTTTGATGGCGAAAAGCTGCTTTCATATTCCTTCCTCAAACCTTACATTCTCAACGATGATTCTATCCCCAAAAAGACCCTGATAGCGATTGATACTTTCCAGGTCCCTGCCGAAGACCTAAAAACCAACAGGTATAAAACGTATTGTTATGACCTTGAAGCCTCGGTGAGTCTGTACCCCGAAGATGCCATACGGCTTGCGCGGCAATTGAATGTGCTCATCAGCGCGTTATTTGATGACATGAATTACCGTACGCGCGCCTCATCGGATGATAAATAAAGGTGATAATGTAAAAGGGATATTGAAAGATATCCCTTTATTGTTATGTGCTTAGGGGAATGCACGACACCACATGAGAGTTTTTCTTATAGTCCCCATTATAAAGCCGAAGGACTGCCCCAGCACGTGGGGAAAACCGGCGGGAGTATTTTTATTGCGTCAATTAATCATAAAGTGCAATGTTACATTTATTTGCGATGGGGATTTGGATTTTGATTTTCAGAGTATGCGAGCAGATGCTGAAACAAGTTCAGCATGACAGATAAAGCGTGGCAGGTCCAAAGGGGGTAAACTAAGCCTGACACCTACAAAGGCATTCATCTTCAAGTGCTTTCTCGGGTTTTTGCTTTTCTTTGAGCCTTTGAGTCTTAGTGTCGGGTTTTTTGGTTTTTGCATAATGTTTTGACGGCAGGTCCTAATAAAGTTTCTTGGACCATGCCGTCTACGAAAAAAACAGCCTTTTAGCATTTGGATTTTGACATTTGACATTATTCTTCTTTTTCCCTTGACAATGCAATTAGCATATATTATATTAACATCAGTATGCGGAAAGCATATTAATTCTTAATTTATCCTTTATATCAAATGTCCATGCCTGTCGCATTTAGAATAATTTTCTCACTTAGAAAAATTCATCTTGAGAATTTTATTGCCGATTCTGTTCTGTTTTCGGGGTTTCTCACTATGATTAATCATCGTGAGAATCCATTCTCACCATGAATTATTCATAATGAGAATGCTTTCATCGTGAGAATATTGCGATTATAGCCGGTAAAATGCATTCTCAACATGGAAATCCCTCAAAAAAAAATAATCGATTCATCGTGAGAATTTGGGGTGAGGGGAGGGTTTAAAAAGATTTTTTTAGTTCAGGGCTAAAGCCCGTTTTTATTTAATTCTTACCCCCGCCCTGAAGGGCGGGGCTACAATAATATACTGATTTTTTTTTGCGCTCTTGGCGGATTTAGCGGTTGTCCTTTTTTGCTTTTCTTGGAGCCTTTGTGTCTTGGCTACGACTTGCGTTTTTTGAAAGTTGGTAGTCTTTTGTTTTGATTTATTTTAGCACTTAAATCTTTACATAAAAATCTGTATTTTCGTGGATTATTAAAAATAATATGCTGACAAAACAAAGAACTATAGCAAAAGAAGTATCAATATCCGGTATTGGTTTGCATACCGGCAATAAATCGAATATGCGCTTTTTGCCCGCGCCGGAAGATTACGGTATCCGCTTTAAGCGTGTTGATATGCCGGGCTCACCCGAGATTCCCGCTGATATTGATCATGTTACCGATATATCACGAGGCACCACAATTGCCGTAGGCGATGCCGAGGTTAAAACTACCGAGCATGTGCTTGCCGCTATTATGGGCGCGGAAATTGATAACATTGTGGTTGAGCTTGATACCAACGAACCGCCTGTCATTGATGGCAGCGCGAAACCGTTCATTGATCTGCTGATATCTGCCGGATTTACAGAGCAGAATCAGCCCAAGGATTACCTTGTCATTGAAAATACGCTGCACTACCGTGCGCCTGACGGCACTGTTGATATAGTCGCCTTTCCGCACGATGATTTTAAGCTTACTGTCATGATAGATTACCGCAATCCCGCATTGGGCTCGCAATACACCAGCTTATTCAACATGGAAGAATTCCCCTCGGAATTCGCGCCCGCGCGTACTTTCTGCTTTCTGCATGAGGTTGAAGATCTTTATGCGCAGGGACTGATACAGGGCGGCAAGTTTGATAATGCCGTTGTGATCGTTGACCGCGAACTCTCGCCGGACCAGCTATCGGGATTAATGAAAAAGCTCGGTATTTCAGAAAGTGTTGTACTGGGACAGAACGGGATACTCAATAATACGCAGCTCAGGTTCTCAAATGAACCGGCCCGCCACAAACTTCTTGATCTGATAGGTGATATGGCGCTGATAGGCGCGCCAATAAAAGGGCATATCATGGCAGCGCGCCCGGGGCACAAACATAACATTGAGTTCGTAAAGATGCTCCGCAATCTTTACAAGCAGAATAAGCTTAAGATGAAGTACCAGTCCAAGACATCCGGTGATGTGATATTTGATATCAACGCCATTAAAAAGATGCTGCCGCACCGTTACCCGTTCTTACTGGTTGATAAAGTTGTTGATATTGATATCGGCAAGCGTATAGTAGGCGTAAAGAATGTTACCGTCAATGAGCCGTTCTTCCAGGGTCACTTTCCGCAGAAACCTGTAATGCCGGGAGTACTTATCATTGAGGCAATGGCGCAAACAGGCGGATTGCTTATCCTGAACTTCTTTGATAGCTATGATGGCAAGCTTGCTTACTTCACTTCAATTGATAGGGCGAAGTTCCGCAAACAGGTTATCCCGGGAGATCAGTTGTTCTTTGATGTGGAGATAACAGACCGCAAGCGCAATATATTCAAGCTCAAAGCCAGGGCATACAAGAACTCAATTAACGGAGAGCTTGCCGCCGAAGCCGAGCTTATGTGCGCAATAGTAGATGAAACATAGGTAATTGACAGTTTATAGTTTAGAGTTTAGGGCAAACGGAGTTTGCACGAAATCCGGCGCAGACGGATTGTTGAGTCCGGCAAATCCTGACGAAACCTTACTCCGGAGGAGGAAATGTTACTTGACTTGTCAAGTCTCTCTGCGAAATAAAAAATAGTTGTTTCACTCTAACTGAAAACACTATGCATCAAAACCGCTTTTTAAGCCTTTATTTCAATGCCGATGCATACGGCAGAACTAATTATTTAATTAATTCAAGAGTTAGAA
>JABFSP010000088.1 GCA_013140565.1 Ignavibacteria bacterium | reverse complement strand
AACTAAAGGTTTGGAGATTTAAGTTTCTGAAAAAACACTTGACTATTAATTATTATTGTAAATTATTGATTTTATAACAATAAAAAATCAATTATCAATAGTTTATTAAGTCCTGTTCAGGGCTTCTTTGTATGCTTTTAAAGTACTTTCTCTCGCAGATTTGTGGTCAACAATTGGCTGTGAGTAGCCGAAATTTCCGTACTCAGGAACCCATTTTTTTATATACTTCAGTTCAGGATCAAATTTTTCCTGCTGCGAGGCAGGATTAAATATCCTGAAATATGGCGCTGCATCGCAACCTGTACCTGCCGCCCACTGCCAGTTGCCAACATTGGATGACATTTCGTAATCCAGCAGCTTTTCTGCAAAGTACCGCTCACCCCAGCGCCAGTCAATTAACAGGTCTTTGCAAAGAAAACTTGCTGTTATCATTCTAACACGGTTATGCATAAAACCGGTTGCATTAAGTTCTCTCATACCCGCATCAACTATCGGGAAGCCTGTTTCACCTTTGCACCAGGCATCGAATTCCGCTTCGTTGTTTCTCCAGTTTATCCTGTCATATTCAGGTTTAAACGAAGAGACTGCAGTATGCTGGTAGTGATAGAGTATCATCATGAAAAATTCACGCCATACCAATTCCCGCAGCCACACATCGTTGAGTTTTAATGCCTGTTTAACAAGCCTGCGCGGACTAACTGTACCAAATCTTAAATGTACACTCAGGCGTGAAGTGCCTTCAACGGATGGAATATCACGTGTGTTTTCGTAATTTTTAATTATATCTTCGCGTATTTCCTTAGAGGGAAAACTTATTCCCGTTTTTTTAAACCCGATCTCATCCAATGAAAGAATATTACTTTTGAACCCATAAAAATTACGTCCCGTATTTTTTAAAAGTAACTCTCCAATTTCCCCGGTACTTAATTTTACACGCCACGTTTTGCTGTAAGGAGTGTATATCGAATACGGTTTACCGTCAGGTTTTACCACTTCGTTTTTCTCAAAAATAACATGGTCTTTGAATGTGGTGAATTTTATTCCACTGCTGCTTAAAATGCTGCTTATTTCAGAATCTCTTTCAATTGCATAGGGTTCATAATCATGATTTGCGAATACTTCATTACTATCGTATTCATCGGCCAGCTTCTTCCATACATCTGCCGGCTTGCCGGCTAAAGTCAATAAAGAGGAATTATATTTCTTCAGTTCAGTATCAATTTCTGCCAGGGCGTTATGGATGAACTCAATTCTTGCGTCAGCTTTGTTTTCAAGATTATCAAGGATTTCAGTATCAAATATGAATAATGGCAGAACCGGCAATCGGCTTTGCAGTGCATGATACAGCCCGGTGTTGTCTTCAAGCCTCAGGTCACGGCGAAACCAGAATATGTTAATTTTGTCTTTCATACGTCCTTATGTAAGCAATTTAGTCAGTTGAAGGAAGCTCTGTAATATCAAGTTCTCTTAATATGGTAAGTTTATATATGACCTTTTCATTAGCCCATAAGTTACACGAAGCATATTTTTTAAGAAGATCTATCATAATTATCTTTTTTTCATTCGTGGTTTTTCTTTAACGAAATTAATTCCTGCCTTAACATTGAAATAATGTTCCTTGACAATTAAACCGGGTCCGTTATATGATGAATTTACTGGAGGGGAGTAGTTTATTTCAATGAATGTTTTAAAGGGGAAAAGTTTGTTGAATTCCATACCTGCCCCAAGATTCAATGAATAATTGATCTTCTTGAATTCATCCAGAGGAAATTCAAATCCTCCCAGGGTTGTGTTTTCATCTTCAGGTTTCACAGAATAACTTATTAAGATGTCGAGTTTTGGTCCAATTAATAAATATGGGGTGACCTTTTTTGAAGAAATTTTTACTTTTAGAAGCATTCCGGTTGTAAAGTAGTTAGTGCGTTCATAAATATCCATATCGGGTAACGGGTTCCCGAATTCATCATAGGGTTTACTAACCCAAGTATAACCTCTTTGTTCAAATCCGCTTTCTAAAACAATATTTATATTCCTGTTATTCAGAAACTCCGCAAACAGGCTGCCATTAAAGCCCAATAAATATTTTGTTTCGGGTTTATAGTCAAATCGTTTGTATTCGTAATTCTGGTTTGAAAGGGTAGTACCTCCTTTCAGACCAAATCCCGAGAAGAACTGAGAGTACGTATTAATTGTAAGTGCAAATATTATCAATGTTACTGCTAAATTTATTGTTTTCATAATTAGGATTATTAATGAATAGCGTTTATTTTTCAGGTAAATATTCCGTTACCGCCTTGAATTCTATTTTCCCGGGCAGCGGTTCATATATTTTTTCAGGATCGGTCTTTATGAATTCAGAACGGGCATTGATTGATTCGACTTTGTATAAGTCTTCGCCCAGCCACACGAGGTCGCCCTTTGAGAGAACCAGATTTTCGACAAGAGCAGTATTTTGGGTAATTGTAATGTTAGCAATTGTATTGCCGCCTTCATTCCTGATAGAAGATACATACCAAACATACTTACCGAATTTATACGAACTGTTTTCTTCCTGTGTGATAATATCACCTTTAGTAGTGCTATTGCTCAAAGGGGGTGATTTGGATAGTATGACTTCACCTTTACTTTCTATACCGCCTGTTTTAGTAATAGAATAAACATAATAAGTACATCCGGGTTCGTTTGATATGGTGATCTCATCACCTTTTTTATATCCTCCTGTAATGGGTTTTGAGTTTTGTTTTTCGAGAATTGATATATCTGCTTTCACCAAACCTTCATTCATCCACAGGGCATCAACGATGACAATTTTACCGCATATGACAGCTTCGCTGCCTTCGGAAATTACAATGGAGCTATCCTGCGATTGTACAATTGCAGTCAAAATACAAAACAGGGCGAGTGAAATACAATAATTTTTAATATTCATGATTACGGATTAATTGGTTTTTAAAACAGGCGTATTAACAGGGCACTGCTTCAATACAGCCGGAAATCTGATTGAAAGTACGGCAACAAGGAAAATTACTGATGCAGAAATTACAAATGTAAATTCACCTAAGTTTGAATAAATAATCCCGCCCAGAACAAGACCTAAAATACTGGCAAGACTCCCAAGGCTGCTTGCATAACCCTGTACAGCACCCTGAAATTTTTTGCCCGCGGCTTTTGAAAGTACAGATAACACTGAAGGCCACATTATACCGTTACCGGCTGCAAAAAACACAGCCGAAGAAAAAACT
The DNA here is from genome assembly GCA_013140565.1 of Ignavibacteria bacterium. Taxonomy (GTDB): domain Bacteria; phylum Bacteroidota; class Ignavibacteria; order Tepidaquicellales; family OLB5; genus OLB5. The sequence goes on along the minus strand of JABFSP010000088.1, from coordinate 132 downwards.
ATAATAGTGTTGCCTGATAGCAGCAACAAAAAAGTAATAACAAGCAAAAGATTGCCCGTGATGATCAAGACACTTTCAGATACCCTTTTTGAAAGCCTGCTAAGCAGCGGACCCTGGACAATAACCATAAGA
>JABFSP010000060.1 GCA_013140565.1 Ignavibacteria bacterium | reverse complement strand
CACTTGGCGGAATTATTATATTTCCATCATCACCGCAACTGCTTAATAAAACTGCTAATATAAAAAGAGGTATAAGACCAAAAATGTATTTTATATATTTTTTCATTTTTAAATTAATTATTTAATATGAATCATATCTATATAACAACCTAATTTATACTAAAGTTACGTCAATATTTTTCCCTAAATACATCCAAAACATATAGTTGTAAAAAATATTTTATTATAACTTGAAATCTACACCAAGTTCAATAGTGTTAAAATCATTGTTTCCCAAACCAAGTCTCACTGATCCTGCAACAGTTGGACTGAAAAAATACCTCATTCCAAGCTGCGCCCAAAGCCATGCACCGCTTTTGTATGAAACATCGGTTATGTACACTCCCCTTTTGGTAAAATCAGTATAAGTTGAATTTACATAATTATAGCCCAGCACAAGTCCAACGAAAGGCACAAATTTCCCGTCACCTATCTGGTTAAAATTGTAATTTGACTGAAGGCCAATAGAAGTAAAGGAATATTTACGGGAATCACCATTTGTATATACAAATGAATAAGAATAGTATCTGAAAATTCCGCCAAGGCTTACAGTTCCTATTCCCGCCTGAGTTAACTGTGATTCAAAGTTAATACCAAACATCGGCACCTCACCTTTTGCCCAGAATCCAACGGAGCCGCCAAGCAGGTTATCTTTTTCTTTAAGCTGAGAAAAACTTACGGTACTGAAAACGAAAATAAATAACAATACTGCAATTAAACCTTTCATATATTGTCCCCCCATATGAACGAAATTTAATATTTATGAAATATTACTTAATATAATCAGATTTATTATATTATTTAATAACTGAAAGCACTAAAAAAACCATAAGACGAAATGAGATTTAAGGAAGCTATTACATGGTATCAAGATAAAATCTAATTCACGATCTTAAAGCCTAAAATCAAAACCAAGCTCAATCAGCCCCTTATCAATATTCCCTGAACCTGCTTTCAGTGTTAAAGCCAGCGTGCGTGATAGAAAGAACCGTACACCTGCCTGTCCGAAAATGTAAAGTGAATGTTTTTCTGTATCGGGAAATAAGGGGTCTTCAATATTATTTTCAAAATCATAATTTGTAACTGAGTAATTATACCCGATCATTAAACCTGCAAACGGAACTATTGTTTTCGCCGAAAGATTGTTCAGATTAAAGTTACTCTGTAATCCTAAAGAAACAACAGAAGTTTTTAATTTCGCTGTATTATCAAATATATTTTCATTATTTGCACTATACTTCCCTGCAATTCCCGCAGTAAATATACCGGCTCCTGTTTGTGAAAATGCATATTCATAGTTAATTCCGTAACTTAGAACTTTTGATTTTATTGAGTATCCGATAACAGGTCCTACCAAGCTATTGCCTCCCTGAATATAAGTTGAGCGAATATCAATTCCACAGTAAACAAGATTATTACTATCCTTTACTTGCGAGTAATTTTGTGTTAAATTAAATGAAATTAATATCAGTATTACCAGATTATATTTCATAGATATTCAGTTATTAATTGCCTCTGTTATAAATATAATATTAAGTTTAAAGTAATAATATTACATAAAATTTATTGATAAATCTTCTGAAAATAACAGCCCTGTTTCTGCTTCCAATATCAATTTTTGGGCAGAATTCGCAAAACATGAAAATGCTGGCTAATATTAATAATCATCACGGTGATGGCGAGTATTCAGCATGTTGGGGCTACACAGCCCCTGACGGCAGAGAGTACGGCATACTTGGATGTGCTAAGGGCACTGCATTTATTGATATTACCGATACAAACAATATATATGAAGCCGCTTATCTGCCGGGGTTAGACCAGCCTTCCTGCTGCAGGGAAATGAAAGTTTTCAGTCATTACGCATATGTAGTTGCAGATGGAATTCCAAGCGGTCTGCAGATAATTGACATGCAGTACCTGCCCGATTCAGTTCATCTTGTAAATACATATTTTGTTGGTGATTTCACCATGGGGCATACAATTTCAATTGAGGGTCCGTACTTATATATTAACGCAGGTGATTACAACATTGGCGGATTGTTTGTACTGGATCTGAGTAATGATCCTGTTCACCCTGTTAAACGCGGTGAGTGGGAAGAATATGTTGTTCATGATTCACGTATTATCAACGATACTATCTTTGCATGCAATATATATAACCCACCGGGCTGGATATCGGTCATAGATGCGACAAATAAAGACAATCTGCGAACAATTGCATACTGGGAAAATGTACCAAGCCCGGGTCCGCATAACATTGCTATTTCAGAAAACCGCAGGTATGCATTTGTGACTGATGAAATTGGCGGTAATCCAAGGCTTCTGAAAATTTGGGATATTTCAAATCTGAATAACGCTGTAAAAATTGCAGAATGGCATCCGCCGGGAATAACTACTTCCATAATTCATAATGTTGAGCTATACGGAAGGTATTTATTCGCCGCTCATTATTCCGCGGGATTAAGGGTAGTTGATGTAAGCAATCCGTTCGGTCCGGTTGAAGCTGCATTTTATGATACTTATCCTGCAAACGATGATTTCAGTTACGAAGGCTGCTGGGGGGCGTACATTTTCAATTCAGAAAAGATCATTGCATCAGATAGAGCTACCGGGCTTTATGTCTTCAGAACAAACTTCCCACTGAAGGAAAAAAATCCGGCTATTGCTGAGAATTTTTCATTGGGTCAGAATTTCCCGAATCCATACAACCCCGTTACAACTATAAAGTATTCACTTAAGATTGATAGCTATGTCACTCTGAAAATTTATGATGTTACCGGAAAGCTTGTTTCAACTATTATTGATGGCAATGTTGCAGCGGGCAACAGGCAGGTGAATTTTGACGGGAGTAATTTTTCGAGCGGTGTATATTTTTATAATATGATTGCAACATACAGGGATGGCGTTACAAAAACTTTTAGTGAATCCAATAAAATGATACTGTTAAAATAAAATATGATATGAGCACAATTTCCCCGGAAGAATATATTCTTAAGAATCGGAAAAAAGTCACAATTAGATCTGCGCTTGTAAAAGATGCTGCACAGGTAGTGAAACTGATGAAGGGTGTAATTAAAGAGGGTCCGTTCACACTTTATGAAAGTGATGAATACAGATCAACTGCAAAAAGTGAAGCTAAGAAAATTAAGAGATTTAAAGAAGCCCATGGAAAAATTTATCTTGTTGCCGAGATAAAAGATGAAATAACAGGTTTTATTTCATTTGATAACTGGGATACAAGAAGAACAACTCATACCGGATTATTCTCAATTTTTCTGAAGAAAAAATTCAGAAGCTTAGGTATAGGAAAACTTCTTATCAAGAGTATGCTTAACTGGGGTAAGAATAATCCGGTGAATAAGAAAATCTCTCTTGCAGTTTTTTCAACGAACAAGAGCGCAATAGCCCTGTATAAAAAGCTGGGATTCAAGCGGGAAGGCTGCTGCCCGAGAGATATGATCATAAACGGAAAGTACGTAGATAGTATCCTTATGTACAAATATACAAAATAATACCATTGTAATAACAGCAGGTTATGAATTTATATGTTGACACACATATTGTTTTGTATTATATTTGTTGCAACAAACAATGTAAATACACACAAATTATTTAATGAATGGGTGAAGCTTTAAAAAAGTGGTTAAAGATGTCTAAAGAGCTTCCTGTAAGGGAAGAAGTTGGATTGAACTTAAGAGTAGCGGTTGCACTGCTTGATTCAAGATTTGATAAAACAATTGAGGCATACGGCATTACTGCTGTACAGTATAACGTACTCAGGATCTTAAAAGGCGTTTACCCGGAAGGTCATGCAAGATGTGACATCGCTTCAAGAATGGTTGAAAGAGCTTCTGATATAACCAGGATAATTGACAGGCTTGAAAAACAGGGATTAGTTGAACGCGACAGAACAACTGAAGACAGAAGGATCTCTATAACCAGGATAACAGAAAAAGGAATTGAGATATTAAACAAGCTTAATAAAATTGTTGAACAGGAGCATAAAGTGCATACTAAAAATTTAACTGATGATGAGTGCAAACAGCTTTCTGTGCTACTTGAAAAATTATACGAAAATGAAATTTAAAAAAATTTATATATATGTGTGTTTAAACAAATAATGTTTTAACAGATAATAATTACAAGTTTTTCAAAACAAAAAAATACCTGGAGGGTAATAAAATGAAAAAATGGAAAATTGATTCCGCGCATTCAGAAGTAAAATTCAAAGTTAAACATTTACTTGTATCAACAGTAACAGGACAGTTCAATAATTTTGATGCTGAAATTGAATCACCTGATGAAACATTTGATAATTCCAAGATAACATTTTCAGCGGATGTTGATTCAATTGATACAAAAAATGAACAGAGAGACGGTCATTTAAAATCAGCCGATTTTTTTGACGCTGAAAAAAATCCAAAACTCACATTCGCTTCAAAAGAATTCAAAAAAATATCAGACGGTAAATTTGAGCTTACCGGTGATATGACAATTAGAGGAATAACCAAAGAAGTTATTCTGAATGTGGAGTACAACGGAATAGCAAAAGGTTTTGACGGTCTTGAAGTCGCAGGATTTGAAATTACTGGCAAGCTTAACAGGTTTGATTTTGGTCTGCAGTGGAATGCCATGACAGAAGCGGGCGGAATAGTTGTGGGTCCGGATGTGAAGCTTGAGATATTTGCTGAAATGAAGGAAGCTGCTGAAGTAAGCAAGGCTGCATAAGTTTTTAATTTAAAAAATAAATGATTAAATTTATCAAATATTGTAAATTAGAATTACGAAAAATAAAATAATCAATAAACATAATAAATCAAGATAATGAAAACAACACTGCATAAAGCAAATTCGCGCGGCAAGGCTGATCATGGATGGCTAGACTCACACCATACATTCAGTTTCGCTTCATATCATGACCCTGAAAGGGTCAGATTCGGGTTGCTGCGTGTATTGAATGATGATATAGTTCAGCCGGGTGAAGGATTCGGCACTCACCCGCACGACAACATGGAAATTATTTCCATCCCATTAAAAGGCGCGCTGGCGCACAAAGATAGCACCGGTAACGAACATGTAATTAAAACAGGTGACGTACAAATAATGTCAGCAGGTTCGGGTCTGTATCACAGCGAATACAATGCTTCTAAAAAGGATGAGGTAAATTTCCTGCAGATATGGATATTCCCAAAGGAGCGTGATATTGAACCAAGATATAACCAGAAATCATACAACGCTGATGAAAGAAAGAACAAATTTCAGCTGGTAGTTTCACCTGAAAAGGATATCGGCAGTCTGTGGATAAACCAGGACGCATATTTTTCGCTGGTGAACCTTGAAAAAGGTAAGGACATTTCATATAATATCAATAAAAAAGGAAATAGTGTATATTTGTTCCTTTTAGAGGGCTCGATAACTTCAGCCGGAGAAAATCTCGGTAAGCGTGACGGATTGGGAATTGAAGATACCAATGAAGTTAAAATTTCCGCCAATGAAAACTCAGAATTGCTGGTGATTGAAGTACCAATGAAATAAAATTTAATATTAATATGAACGATTTCGAAATATTATCTGAAGTGATAAAGAAACGCAGGACTGTAAAGCCGGCAAAAATGAACGGCAAATCAGTGCCCGATGAACAAGTAAAACAGCTATTGGAGCTGGCTGACTGGGCTCCGACACATAAACACACTGAACCGTGGAGATTTATTGTATATGCCGGTCAAAAGGCAAAAGAATTTGTTTCTCAGCATGCTGAGCTTTACAGGAAAAGCGTTCCGGAAGATAAATTCAATAATGATAAATACGAAAAAATACTTGGTAACGGGAATAATCTTTCTCACCTGATAGTATGCATCATGAAGCGCGATGAACAAAAACGCGTTCCGGAAATTGAAGAAATTTCCGCCGCCGCAGCGGCAATTCAGAATATCCTGCTGGGCGCAACTTCTCTTGGCATCGCAAACTTCTGGTCAACCGGCGGAATGACACATACGGATGCCATGAAGGAATTTCTTGGGCTTAAATTTGATGATAATGTAATGGGACTGATATATCTTGGATATACAGATAGTGAATATGAAGGCAAAAGAGTGATCCCCTTAGAAGAAAAAATTACTTGGAAGTAGACCGAACAGAAAAATAAATAATTAATTAAATATCAAAATGAAAATACTGTATATATTCCCGCATCCCGATGATGAATCATTCGGACCTGCACAGGTTATGTCAAAACAACGCAGGGATGGGCACGATGTTTATTTGCTCACTTTAACCAAGGGAGGCGCAACAAAACAGCGCCACAAGTTTGGATACTCCGTTGAAGAAATGGGTGAAGTAAGGTATAAAGAAATGCTTGATGTTGAAAAAGTGCTTAACTTAAGCGGTATGAATGTACTTGACCTTCCCGATAGCGGCCTTAAAGAAATGGACCCAAGGGATATTGAAAAAGTTGTGATGGATGAGATTGAACGCCTTAAACCTGATGTAATTGTCACATATGCAGTGCATGGTATAAGCGGCTTTCATGATCATTTGATAATACACGGAATAGTTAAACGTGTGTTCGTTGAAATGAAGGAAACCGCTCGCTACTTAAAAAGGCTTGCTCTGTTTACCATAACCGAAGAAGCCGCAGCAATGCAGACGCATTTTAAAATAAGCGGCTCTAAACCCGAGGAAATTGACTGTATAGTTAAAGTAGATAAGCAGGATGTGCAAAATTCCATAAAAGCGCTTGATTGTTATGTTACATTTAAAGAAACCATAGACGCAACAAAGATCAAAGAACAGATTCCTGAAGAAGCTGTTTTTGAGATCTTCGGGGAAAAACACGAACCAAAACTTAAAGACCTGTTTGAAGGTTTATAATAATAGAGGATAAATATAATAATATGATAATAATGTATGAATACCTGGCTGATATTGACCTGCCCGTACCTTTTACCGATGATTTTCTTTCGCTTGTGCCCAGGCAAAGAGCAATGGTTAACAAACTCATGCACGAAGGGGTGATATCAAGCTATGCGCTTTCAATCGAAAGCGGCAAGCTATGGATTAACATCATTGCTGAATCAGAGGACAATGTGAGGACACTGATTGATAGCTTTCCCATTGCTGAGCATATATTTTACAGGGTTCACAAACTCACTTTTCATAACAGCATTAATTTTAAGATACCGGATTTTTCAGTAAACTAGTTTGCCCGGCTTAAATTATGTGTCAATTTTTCCCTCATGAAATTATTGCAATTTATTAGAATGAATATAAAATGAAAATTCCTGACAATACAAAAATTCAGAGTGCTGAGTTGAGGGTTAAGGATCTTAAAAGGTCTCTTAACTTTTATTCACACTTAATGGGTTTCAAAATAATAAACCAAACAGAAAATTTTGCGGAGCTTTCAGCCAACGGAGAAGAGCCTTATATATTAAAACTTGTTGAAGATAAAACCGCAGTGTACAGGCAAAAGAGTACCACCGGACTTTTCCATATTGCAATCAGATTGCCAAACCGGAAAGAACTTGCCCGAGTTTTCCTCAGACTATTTAATAATAAGGTTAAGTTCCAGGGGTTTTCAGATCATATAGTGAGCGAAGCATTATATCTTGCAGATCCTGATGAGAACGGCGTTGAGCTTTATGCCGATAGACCCATAGACGAGTGGCAATATGATATGGGTCAGATAGTTATGGATACTCTCCCTTTAAACCTGAATGTAATTACAGATGAGCTTGATGACAGGGATGTATGGAACGGTATCCACCCGGATACAGATTTGGGTCACATTCATCTGAATGTAAGTGACCTTAACAAGGCGCAGAAGTTTTACAGTCTGATATTAGGTATGAATGTAACGAATTCGGCTTACAACGGCGCGATGTTCTTTTCAGCCGGAGGCTATCACCATCATATAGGTACAAATGTGTGGTCATCAAGGAACGGCTCACCTGCACCGGATAATACTATGGGACTAATAAGTTACATTATAAAGGTACCAGATGCAGATTATATTCGTGAAATTCAGACCCGCGCAATTGACGCCGGGCTTATTTTAAATGAATTTGACGGTGAAAAATTGGTATTAAAAGATATGGATAATATCAAAATTTATATCATTTTATAGCATAAATGGATTTTTATAGTGGATTTGATATTGTATCTTACAGTTAACCATTCATACTTAAAGAGCAGTATTTAATCATGAAAACCGAAGTTGTTCCATATGATCCTGCATGGAAAGAAAAGTATTTACATGAATCCCTTGCAATAAAGCAAAGATGCGGTGACAAGATCCTGATTATAGAACATGCCGGCAGTACTTCTGTTGAGGGTTTGGCTGCTAAACCCGTTATAGATATTTATATCGGGACAAAGTCCTTAGATGATGCCCATAGCCTTATTGAACCATTAACTGAACTCGGTTATGAATATTACAAAGATTTTGAGGATGAACTTCCGTTCAGAAGGTACTTCAGGAAATTCATTGATGGCAAACGTTCTTTTCACATACACGCTACACATGCGGGTCACTATTTTAGGAATATAGATCTAATTTTCAGGGATTATATTTCAGTGAATAAAACAGCAGCAAAAGAGTACGAAGACCTGAAACTGCAGCTTGCAGAAATTGATTTTGAAGAACCGCAGGGATACAATCACGCCAAAGATGAACTCTGCTTAAGGTTGAAATCAGATGCGCTTAAGTATTTTGGCGATATGTTCGAAAAGACAGAATCAGAAGCAACTTACCTTATGCATAAATTCGCAGATGATAGCTCAATGAATATAGCTGAATTCAAATTGCTGCGCAAAGATAACTTAACTGCGATCAGGTCAAATATTTTCCCCGGATTTTCTCTCAACAGAGCATTGGGAATGTCAAAAATAGATAATGAGTTTCTTGATTCGATAGATGATTTTTATAAAGGTAAATCCGGCAAATATGCCATTCAGATTCCGCCTGATTTACTGAATGATGAAAAAATAGAGCTGTTGAAAAAAAGAAATTACAATTATGTTAATTCCTGGGTTACTTTCTACAGAGATTCTTCACCAATTGAATCCAAAGGAACAGATCTTGATATCCGTGAAGTAACAAAGGAATATGCTGCAGATTTTGCGTTTATGCTTAACGAAGTATTTAGCTTTCCGCATGAATTTGACGGAGTAGTCAGCTCAACAGTTGGTACTGAACCATGGATAAACTTTATGGCATTTGATGGCTCTAAACCTGCAGGCTCAGCCGGCATTTGCATTACCGGCGAAAACGCATATCTCTCGTTTGCCAACGTGCTGCCTGAATACAGAAGGCGCGGGATACAAGGTGAATTGCTTAAAATAAGAATTGACGCGGCGCATGAGCGCGGTGTAAAATGGATCTTTGTTGATACGGGCGAAGACACCGAAGAGAATCCGAATCCATCATATTGGAACATCTTGAGGTGTGGATTCCGTTTAAAGTATAACAGACACAATTATGTCCGTATAAATGAGTAACGAACTTAATCTAAACTATTGAAAATATTAATCATACTAGCTTTAACCACAATTAATCTGTTTTGCCAGCAAAGTGAAGTGAAGCTTCTTCCGCCTGATGACGGAATTTACCACACTGCTTTTTCGACATTATATTCATCTTCAAATAATGTTTCAGAAAGTGAAGTGCCGTATTTTGAAAATCTGACCGGTAAAAAGGTTGTTTGGCTTAACTTTCAGAGTGATTGGTTTAACGGGATAAAATTCCCCGTTGAATCAGTGAAGAACATATGGAAGCACGGCGCAATACCGTCTATCAGAATGCTTCCATGGAGTACTTACGATAAATTTGATAAAACTTATTCATTAAGGAAAATTGTTGACGGAAAGTTTGATAATGAACTCAGAACATGGGCTAAAGAATTAAAGAAAACTGATATTCCGGTATTAATAGGTTTTGCAGGCGAACCAAACGGTGACTGGTTCCCGTGGAGCGGTATTCAAAATGGCGGCGGCACAACTACCGGCTATGGCGATAAGAATCTTGCCGATGGACCTGAGCTTTACCGTGACGCTTACAGGTACATTATTGATCTTTTCAAAGATGAAGGCGCATTAAAAGTAACATGGATATTTCATGTGAATTCAGTCGGCGCGCCTGATGAAGAGTGGAACAACATAAAAAATTATTACCCGGGCGATGGTTACATTGACTGGATAGGCATCAGCGCCTACGGCGCTCAGAGATGGGGCGAAAGTTACCAGAGATTTGTTGATATTATGCAGCCCGGATATGAAGAGCTCCTGAAGCTTTCCGGTGATAAGCCTATAGCTATACTTGAATTTGGCGTGGCAGATTATCTGCCCAATGTAAACAAAGCGCTTTGGATACAAAGCGCGCTATATTCAGTTCAGCAGCCGGAGTTCAGCCGTATTAAGGCAATTGGCTGGTGGCACTCAACCTGGATAAATAATGACGGTACAATGTCAGCAATACAAGTAGATTCATCACCAGATGCACTACGGTTTTACAAAGAAGCAATAGCACAGCCCGTATTTGTAAGCGAATACAAATTAAGCAAATAAAATTCAAACTGTTCTTAACTCTGAACTTGTTTCAGAGAATATAAAAATCAAAAAAAAAAGATGCTGAAACAAGTTCAGCATGACACATAATATTAATGAACGATAAAATAATAATCAGCATATGCGGCGCAGCGGGAGCCGGTAAATCAACCCTTGCAAAAAAACTCGTTAAAGAGCTTGGCGAAGACATGGCTTCAAGAATTCCCGGTGACTACTACCTGAAATCATATAACGGCGAACCGCTTGAAGATTTCATGAACACTCCTTTTAAATATGACTGGGAAATGATACAGCAGGTGATAAATACACCTATAGGTTTGGAAGCGGAAACACCTGATTTTGATTTTAATAAACTTATCAGAGTGAATAAAACCGGCGGCAAACCTTTTACAATACGCAGGTATATGATAATTGATACCATGCTCCCCTACCCCAAGAGCAATTATATTTTCAGGATGACAGCACCGGAAGACCTGCGGCTTAAGAATATAAAGGAACGGGACAAAGCGCAAAAAACCAATTCAGCCCGCAATTGGGAAAAAATGGAATGTACCGCAAAAGAACTCTCCTCAAGGAAAATAAGATTCAATATGGAGTTAAGCGCGTTTAATGAGTTTGATGTTAACGTAGGGAAGATTATAGATTATTTGAAGTAAAGCTTATCAAAGCATTTTAAAATCCTCTTCACTCAAGTTAGCCTGTTTTAAAATCTTTCTAAAAGTAACTAATTGTTCATATTTTCACCATTGGCTCTTTTTTCTTCGATCCACAGTTTCATAAGATCCATTGCGGAATCTTTAGCTCCTTCAATCCCTAACCCATGAGTTGTTAGATCCAGTCCAGGAATATGCGCATAAAAATAATTATCAGGTAATGTACCATCCGTTATTTTTTCGTAAATAATTACTTGTTCCAATCGAAAAATGTTTATTCTTTATTATTAAATCCGAAATCTCCAATCCGCAGTCCGATTTACACCTGTAACACGCCCGGATTAAATTTAGGTATTTCGGGATTATTATTGGCGCAGCCAAGGCTGGTTGAAATTACTTTCCTTGTTTCGGCGGGGTCAATTATTCCATCTACCCACAGCCGCGAAGCGGCATAAAGCGGGTCAGCATGGGCATCGTAATGATCCTTAATTTCCTTCAGCATTGCATCCTGTTCATCCTGCGTAAGCTCAGTCTTGCCTTGCTTCTTCAACTGACCTATTTTAATATTCAGCAAAACATTGCTTGCCTGTGCGCCGCCCATAACCGCAATTGATGCCGTTGGGTAAGCGAAAATAAACCTCGGGTCATAAGCCTTTCCGCACATTGCGTAATTACCTGCACCGTAACTATTGCCTACAATAATTGTAATTTTAGGCACAACTGAATTTGCTACAGCATTAACCATCTTTGCGCCGTCTTTGATTATTCCGCCGTGTTCAGCCCGTGAGCCTACCATAAATCCCGTAACATCCTGCAGAAAAACCAATGGTATTTTTTTCTGATTGCAGTTCATAATAAAGCGCGCGCCTTTATCTGCGCTATCGGAATAGATAACTCCCCCAACCTGCATTTCACCTTTTGCGGTCTTTGCAATCGTTCGCTGGTTGGCAACAATTCCTACTGACCAGCCGTCAATCCTTGCATAAGCTGTAATAATACTTTTGCCGTAACCGGCTTTATATTCATCA
>JABFSP010000073.1 GCA_013140565.1 Ignavibacteria bacterium | reverse complement strand
TTTTATATACTGATACTATTCATAATAATTTTCCTGTTCCTTGTAGTACTTAATATTATCCGTTCACCCATGATAATACTAAAAAGTGACAGAATAACATTCAGGAACCGATTTGGTGAAAGAGATGTGCTTTTCAGTGATATTTTGAACGTAAAAATAGGCAGAAGAAGAAAACGTGAAGAGGAAATGACGTACAGAATAATTAAACTGAAATTAAAGAACAGAAGAAAACAATTAAGAATAAGAGCAAACGATTTCGAACGAGGCGGTGAACTGATAAACGAATTTCTTAAAATTAAACAGCAGCCGCAGGGCGAAGTGTCTTAAAGTAAGTAAATGAGCAAAAAGAATATATATTTTATCGGGATAGGCGGAATAGGTATGAGCGGACTCGCGGAGTATTATCTCCGCAACGGGTACAATGTATCAGGCAGCGATATGACCGAAACACACATTACTGAAAGGCTTGCAGGACTTGGCGCTAAAATTTATTACGGACACTCAGCCATAAACATTACTCCGGAGATCGATACAGTTGTTTATACATCAGCAGTAAAACATGATAACCCCGAGATGATAAAAGCTGAAGAGCTTGGTATCAGGAAAGTAAGACGCGCTGAAATGCTCGGTGAAATAGTAAATGATAAGTACTTAATAGCAGTTTCAGGCACACACGGTAAAACCACAACAACTGCTATGATTGGCAAGCTTCTGGTTGATGCAGGACTTGACCCGTTGATATTTGTTGGCGGTAATGTTCAGCTCTTTGATGGCGGAGCTTCAAGATTCGGCGAAGGCAAATACGCTGTTGTAGAAGCTGATGAGTATGACAGGTCATTCCTGGCATTAAGGCCTGATATAGCAATTGTCACGAATATTGATGCAGACCATCTGGATATTTACAAAGATCTTGAAGACATAAAAGAGACATTTCGTCAGTTTTGTGACCGCTCAAAATACGGAGCCTATATGATATACTGCGGTGATGATGAAAATATAAAAAGTTTTATGAATACCATCAATCGCGAGAAGATATCATACGGATATGATGATAAGAATTATCTCAAAATAATTGATTATAAAGCAGAGAATAATGCGCTTAATTTTTCGGTAATGAATTCACACAGGTCATACGATAATGTTGTACTGAACATGGTTGGCAGCCATAATGCATTGAATTCAACAGCATGTTTCGCAATATCAAAAGTACTTGAAATACCGTTTGAAATGTACAAAGAGAGCATAAATTCATTCAGAACTGTAGATAGAAGACTGGAACTTAAGTATGATGCTAACGGAATAAAAGTGTACGATGATTATTCTCATCACCCGGTGGAAGTAACCGCAACTCTGAAAGGTCTGAAGGAAATGAGCCAAGGCAGATTAAGGACGGTATTCCAGCCTCATTTGTTCACTCGCACGCGTGATTTTTACAATGAATTCGCACAGGCTCTGGCAATATCTGACGAAGTGCTGCTTATGGATATTTACCCCGCGCGCGAAAAACCAATTGAAGGCATTACAAGCGAGCTGATACTGAATGAGGCGTTGAATCATAACAAAAACATGAAACTTGTTCATGAAAAAAAAGATATTATTGCATGGCTTAAAAATGACCTTAATCCGGGTGATGTAATTGTATTCCAGGGTGCAGGTGATATAACAAATCTTTGTAATGAATTTGTGAACTTATTGAAAAACAGTAATTGATATCAATATCAGAAATACAGAAAATTTTTAAAGGAAGGATCACATTAAATGAGCCCTTAGCCCGCTTTACGACTTTCCGTATTGGCGGTGTGGCTGATTATTTTGTTGAACCGGTTGATATTGATGATGTTGTAAACATTGTAAAGTACGCGGCTGATCACGGGATTCCTCACTACGTTATGGGCAATGGCAGTAACATACTTATAAGTGATGAAGGTATCCGCGGAGTGGTCATAAATCTTGAAACAGGGTTCAATTACCTAAGACACGAAAACGATATGATAATATCCGGTGCGGGTGTAAAGATCGCTAAGTTTGTTGATTTCTGCATACAGAATTCATACGCGGGCGTTGAAATGCTTGCAGGGATACCCGCAACAGTTGGCGGCGCATTAATTATGAATGCCGGCGCTTATGGCGGTGAAACTGCCGACCACGTTACCGAAGTAAAGGTCATAAGGAATGGAAAACTAAGGACATTAAGTAAAGAAGATTGTGGTTTTGTTTACAGAAGTTCAAATTTAAAAAATACTGTAATACTTGAAGCTACATTTAAGCTTTCAACAGGTAACAAAGAAGAAGTATCGCAAAAAAGAAAAGAACTGATATTAAGCCGCAACCAGGCGCAGCCTGTAGAAGTGCCGAATGCAGGGTGTATGTTCAAGAATCCAAAAGATAACAAGGCTGCAATACTGATCGACCAGTGCGGATTAAAGGGTACAAAATTCGGCGGTGCAATGGTCTCTACCAAGCATGCTAATTTTATTGTGAACTATGATAATGCTACCGCGCAGGATGTAGTTGAGCTCGTCAAGATAGTAAAGAACACTGTTCATCAGAAAACGGGAATTGATCTTGAAATGGAAGTGAAGCTAATTGGTTTTGAGGAGGTTACTATATGAAGAATTGGAAGATTACCATTTTATTCACAATCGTAATATTATTCACATTTACAAGCATAGTACTCTCAGGTCTCTGGAAAGATAAATCAACGATACGCAATGTTGAATTAAAAGGTAACATTACGCTTTCAAAAGATGAGTTGTTTGATTTTGCAAGGCTCAATGATTCCATGATATGCTCAAACTCGCTTTCACTTGATATGATAGAAACAAGGATAGCAAAACATCCAAATATCAAAAAAGTGGTGGTATTGAAGGACGGCGCAACAGTAAATATAGAAATAGCTGAAAAGAATCCGTTTGCCGCGGCAACCAATGGCAAGGAAATGTTCTTAATTGATGACCAGCTTTCACTTTATCCGATGAAAAAAGAGCATACAAATATCGATCTTCCTGTAATAAGCGGACTTTCAGATGAGCTTGCCTCAGGCGTTTACGGCAAAGATGACCTGGGTTATCTTAAAATTGCGCAGTACATTATCAGTCAGTCAATTAAAATTAACAAGAGCCTGTTCAATTATATTTCTGAAATAAATTTTGGTGACAGCAATAATATAATTTTGGTAACGAGTGACGACGCAACTCCGGTGTACTTTGTAGATTATTCAGCAATTGAAGTAAAAGGCAACAGTTCAGTAAAAGATATTAACAATACATCACTCCGAAGAGCGATCGATAAGAATCTGGTGCAGCTAAACGGATTTTTGAAACAGGTAAGGGTATACAGAACAATGAATTCGTTCAGGTATATCGACTTGAGGTATAATGACCTGGTAATAGTAAAAAATAATAATTTACCTGTTGAGTAATTCACACAGGATTTTAGCAAATAAACTGAAATATTAACCAATAAAATGGCTAAGAAAAAATCTGAAGAAAATATAATAGTTGGTTTGGATGTTGGCACAACAAAAATTTGCACAATAGTTGCCCAGGTTAGAGATGACGGCAGGCTTAATATTCTCGGTGTTGGTAAGGCTCCTTCAACAGGTCTTTCACGCGGAATGGTTGTTAATCCGGGTAAAACACTGGAATCCATTAAAGCATCAGTAAAAGAAGCCGAAGAGCGCTCAGGGTATGACATTAAATCAGTGACAGTTGGTATCGCGGGTCCGCATATACGCTGCATTCAGTCAGAAGGTATTGTAGCAATTTCGCATCCTGACAGGATAATTACCGAAGATGATATCGAAAGGCTGTATGAAAGCGCAAAGAGCCTGAAACTGAGCAAGGACGAAAAAATAATTGATGTTATTCCACAGGAATTTATTATTGACAGCAAAGACGGGATTTTCGATCTGCCCATCGGTATGTTCGGTCTAAGAATGGAAGCCAAAGTTAATATTTTAACAGGTCTTGTTTCACAGATAGATGACCTTTCAAACTGCGTACAAAGCTGCGGCGTTGATATTGATGATATAGTACTTGAGCCGCTTGCTTCATCTTATGCGGTTTTAAATGAATCAGAAAAAAAGGTCGGCGTTGCAATGATAGATATAGGCGGCGGCACAACTGATATAGCTGTATTCAAAAAAGGTGTAATAAAACATACTGCGGGAATCGGTATTGCAGGCAGCCAGGTTACGAATGATATTTCAGAGACACTAGGAATAGATGAAAAAGAAGCTGAAAGAGTGAAGAAAGAATTTGGTTACGCGATGGTAAGTGAAATTATCAATGATGATATCATTACCATACAGGGAATAAAAGGAAGAAAACCGCTGAAGATCGAGAAGAGTATTATTTCAAGGATAATTCAGGCAAGGATGGAAGAATTATTCGTTCTTGCCGGTCAGGAAATAAAACGCTCAGGCATTGAAAGCTATCTGCCGGCGGGTGTTGTTATCACCGGCGGCGGTTCACTGCTACGCGGAACAAGAGAGCTTGCCAACCAGGTGCTGGGTTCAGAAGTTAACCTTGGTGTTCCAATGGATATCGGCGGGGGACTTATCAAGGAAGTTGAAAGTCCGATATACGCAACTGGCATTGGACTTATCCTGCACAGGCTGAAATATCTTAGCCATAAAAAGAGCGCTAAATCATTGAAGGGCAAAAAGCACCCGGGATTAAAGAATGTATTTGAAAGAATAAAACACTGGTTCGACGAATTATAATTTTACATAAATAATTGAATAAGAATTTAATAAATAATTTAAACTTAAATTTCTTTCATGGGGAAAGAGAAGGAGACAACTAAAATGGCAATTTCACTTGTTACTGATGCTACGTATGGAGCAAAAATCAAGGTTATTGGTGTAGGAGGCGCCGGAGGCAACGCTATCAATAATATGATAGAAAAGGGTCTGGATAGCGTGGACTTCATCGCATTGAATACCGATATACAGGACCTTGAGCGCAGCAAAGCTGAGATCAAGATCCAGATAGGAAGAAACACAACGCTTGGGCTTGGTGCCGGTATGGATGAAACCAAAGGCGCGAAAGCGGTTGAAGAAAGCCGCGATGAAATTGAACAGGTTGTAAGAGGATGCGATATGGTCTTTATTACAGCAGGCATGGGCGGCGGTACCGGAACAGGCGGGGCGCCTGCAGTGGCAAGAATTGCTAAGGCTACGGGTGCGCTTGTAGTTGGTATTGTTACCAAACCGTTTGATTTTGAAGGCGATGACAGGCTCAGGATAGCCGACGAAGGTTTAAAAAGATTTAAACAGGAAGTTGATTCATGCATTGTTATTCCGAATGAAAGACTGCTTACAGTTTTAGGTGAAGAAGTTACACTGGAAAACAGCTTTAAGAAAGTTGATGACGTTCTCTACAATGCAACACGCGGCATAAGTGATATCATTACTAAAAAGGGTAAAGTTAACGTTGATTTCGCTGATGTAAAGACCATCATGCGAGATATGGGTGATGCGTTAATGGGTATTGGTTACGCCAAAGGCGAAAACAAAGCGCTGAGAGCTACACAGGAAGCTATTGATAATCCGTTACTGGAAGGTGTATCAATTGCAGGTTCCAAATCAATACTGCTTAACATTATCGCTGATCCTAACTTCAAGATATCTGATCTTAAGAGCATGACCGAGCTTATTAAACAGGCTGCAGGATGCAATTACGGTAAGCTAATCTGGGGTGTTGTTTCAGATGAAAGGCTTGAAGATGAAGTTATCGTTACTATCATAGCAACAGGTTTTACAACTGTTCAGGCTAAGCAGTCAAATTCATACCCTGAAAAAGAAGAAGTAAAATCAAGGAACCTGCTTCTAAGTTCAGATGATAACATCGTAAAAATTCCAAGTACACAGCAGGAATTGCAGGGACTTGATATCCCGACTATACGCAGAAAAGACCTTTTGAGCGCGGAAGATCTGAATAAAATAAGATCAAGGAATGAAGAAATGGATATTGAAGATTTCGATTTCAATTCAGATGATTTCAAAATATCCAACGATGATAAACCGGCCTTCTTAAGAAGACAGATGGATTAATTGTTTATCATTACCGTATCACATGTAGTTGAAGTAAATTTTTGAATAAATAGATAATTTAATAAAAATAAAAAGTACTGTCCCACTATGGATAAACGTAGTAAACGCTTAGTATGAGGGGTTGACGTCACGAAGCTGGCCTGCAGAAGAAGGCATCTTATATGTGCTCTGCCTTCACTACGGTTGCGGCCTGGCTTCGTACCGGACTCGTGCCGGGACCTTTGATACTGTTTATTACAAGATTTCTACCTCAGCATTTCCCCGAAAACAGCCTCCTCCATTAACCCGAAGGGTCCTGACCAAACAGGGCCCTTCATTTTTATATACTATTGTAATATCTCAGATGTCTTCCAGAGCAGTATTTTTTCATTTGTACCGGCTGCAGCAAGGTATGTTCCAACAGGTGAAAATTTAACTGTGATAACTTCACCGTTAAATCCGCTTAGAGTTTTTATCAGCGCGGATGTTTTTACATCCCAGATCTTCACGGTTTCATCATTGCTTGCCGTTACAACATATTTGCTGTCAGGCGAAAACGATGCTGAATTAATTGTCCCGGTATGACCCTTTAATGTTACTATTGAACCACCCGAGGTTACATTCCATATTTTCGCGGTTTCATCCTTGCTTGTGCTGCAAAGGTATGTGCCATCAGGAGAGAATGTTACAAATGTCACTCTTTTTGAATGACCCTTGTATGATGGGGCGAACTTGTTATATTCAAAACTATAAATGGCAATATTTTTACCCATACTGCCTGATGCAAAATATGTTGATGTATTGTTGTAATCACAGCTGAAAGCGTTATAGCGGTATGATTCAAACAATTTCGCACCGAACATCTCACCATCGGGGTCATTTGGTTTGCTTAACCTCAGAGTTTTGGTTTTCTCAAATTTTCCGGTCTCGTGGAGGTCAACAATAAAGTTAAGCCTGATTCCTTTATTCTGTTCTTTTTCGGTTGGTTCCCTTGTATAAGCCACTGCAAGCTGTTTCCCGTCAGGTGAAAATACCGCGCAATACAGATCGCCATCTTTAGAGAAATTCCTGTAAACCTCTTTGCCTGAGGCTTTTATAATATTTACTTCCCCATCGTAAGTTGTATAAACCAGGAGGTCCAATGAAGCGGGGGAGTAGTTGATACTTGTTATGTTCGAGCCTGTTTCAAGTGAGTGTACCTTGGTCATTGAATTGAGATCAGTGAATATCAAATTACCGTTCTCATCACCGCCGGCAATAGTTTTGCCGTCAGGCGAAAATGCAATTGTGTTGATATTACCCCTATATCCCGCTATAGTTGTGGGATCCTGAGCAAAAGAGGATGAAATTATTATGAAAAATATCAGAATAACAGAAAAATATTTCATGTTTGCAGATTAATTCAAATTTTGTACTTAACTTAACAAACACATAAAACCTTTAAATAGTTTTATAGATATATCTCTAAAATCATTAGTTTCTAATTGGTGAAATTTGAGAGTTGGTGTTATTTTGTCGTTCGTTTTATGGACTGTTTATAATAAAGTATATTAGTTAGGTCAATTAATATGCATAATTTAGATAGAGATTCCCGCTTTCGCGGGAATAAAAAAAAGGGCTTACAATGTAAGCCCCGGTTCATCTGCTAATTAGTAGGGAATACTATCAGCGTTAGCTGGTATAGCAGAAAATCATATAATTTTTTTACTTCTGGTACGCGTATGTGTATGTTGTAACGTAATGGTCTTTACCTACATAACAGTCAACAATGAACTGACACATATTAGTTGCATCAAAAGCCATGTTTGGTGCGTAGTAAAAACCTTTTTTAACTTCATTCGCGTACTGCTTGTTATCCTTATTCAGTTTCAATACTTCTATCGAATTTGCTTCAGGATTCTTATAATCACTGCCTGCACGTCCAAAGAACATTTTAATACCTGTGTTTATGTTTGCAGTAGTGCTGTAATCAATATTCGTGTAAACCGCTTCTAAGTTCAGGTAAGCGCCGGGCTGCATATTCTTCGGCGGATCCTGCCATTTAAACCCTGATTCTACCGTGTGAATTATCTCTATCTTATCTTTCCATGAACATGTTGCCTTAATACCCGTTTCATTCGTATTCCACTTCGTGATATTCATCAGGTTGTAACTTTTTGTTTCGACTCCTGTTAAAACCCAGTTACCGCCTTCCAATTCTTCCGGTTGGAATTTTTCTACCTCCGGCGTTGTCTCTTTTTTGGTCTGTTCTTCTGTCTTCTTATTCTCAGTGGAAGTATTTTCAGTCGAATTGTCTTCCAGGATTATTACATTAGTGCCGTTTTCGTTTGAAGTACTTATCTCATTTTCATTCACAGATACATTTTGTGAATTTGTCTGCATGGTCAGTGCAAAAATCATTGCAAAAAGTAGAGGGATTATCGATATTTTTTGTTTAATTGACCTTTTCATCTAACTATTAATTATAGCCTTAAATGGGTAGAGTAACTAACTCATACTAATGCCAATTATCGTCATATACTCTACTACAAATATGGTAGCAATGACAGGGTTTTCCAATACACGGTATAAGTGATATTCCTACAGTACGATATATTTATGAATAATTTTAAATTTTTGCTATATTTGATGTATTGAAAAAAATCCAATCCATAGAAAACGTTAGAACTTACATAATTAAACTGGTGATTCTGATGATTTTTGCAGGATTTTACTCATGTGCAAACCAACAGCCGCCCGGAGGCGGCGATGAAGACCTTACCCCTCCCAAAGTTTCGATAATTTCACCAAAACCTAATTCCGTAAATTTCAGGGGCAATACTATTTCGTTTGAATTCAATGAATATATTGACAGGCGGAGCTTCCAGGATGCCTTCCGAACATCTCCGCAGGTTAAAGGTGATATTGAATTTTCATGGGGTACCAAAGATGTTGAAGTGAGATTCCCCAAGGACCTTGATAAAATTGACGCGAATAAGACATTTGTAGTAACAGTAAGTTCCGCACTGAAGGATATCAGAGGTAATGCGATTACCGAGCCTTTTAGTTTTGCATTTTCTACGGGAAGCAAAATTGATATGGGAGCAATTTCGGGAAAAGTATATGGCGCCGGGAAAAATGTTACTTCTATTTTCGCTTATGACCTGAACAAAAGCTACGACCCTACACTCAACCTTCCTGATTACTCAACAGAAACTAATTCAGAGGGAAGTTATACTCTGACCAATATGGCAACTGGCAGGTATAGAGTGCTTGCTGTGATTGATGATGACCGTAACCTTCTTTACACAGGTGAGCGTGAAAGTTACGGCGTTTTGCCGTATGATGTTGATGTATTGGATTCAGCAACAAAAACCAATGCGGATCTTAATATAAAGTTAATAGATGCGGTTGAGACTATTCAGCCTGAACTTGATGTAACAAAATACTTCAAAGATTCTCTTAATATTGTGTATACTTCAATTGAATATAATTCACTTATCGTGCTGCCTGAACAGAGCATTTTCATTTTCTTTTCAAGATATAAACCAACCCGCGAGAATTTTACGCAGAGCTTAAAAGTTACCGATGAGAACGGCACTCCTGAAAGGGTTGTGTACAACTGGAAGAATGATTCACTTGTAGAAATTTTTTCGGCTAACCGTTTTGCTTCAAACAGGAAGTATAATATTACATTTCCTTTGAAAACCGGCATAGATACAATTTATAATTTTTCATTGCCATTCAGAACGGTGAGCGTGAATTCATTTGGTGAGCTTAAAGGCAGGGTGAGCAGTGAATACACTGAATTTGTTATCACGGATCAGCCGGTAAAGATTGAGCTCACTGCGCCAACACTTATTCCGTTATTGAAATACAGCTTTGAATCACGCGATACTGTTTTTGCTTATAAAAATATCCTCGATGCATCCTACAGTTTGTTTTCATACATTGATAAGAACAATAATTCAGCTTACGATTACGGCAATCCATTGCCGTTCGATTATTCCGAACCGTTTGTATTTTACCCAACTCCAATAAATATCAAAGGCGGCTGGATAGTTGAAAATGTGAACATTAATTTTGTGAGGTGAGATTACCAAAATTAGTTGCTTTTAGAGTTTAATTGAATTATTTTTAGATAATCAAATTCCTGACAATTTGAAAAAGCTGCTTAAAATAACTTTTACACTGATATTTACAACAATAATTGTACTTGGCTTTGCTATGCCAAATCTGTTAACAGGCTCCGCCGCAGGCGGATGGTACCAGCAGTTTTTGCCGAATTTGAACGGAAGGACAATTTCAGATATCTTTTTCTTAGATAGTTTAACTGGTTGGGCTGTAACACCATATAGATTTCAAAATGATACTGCTTATGTTTTAAAAACAACTAACAGTGGAGATACCTGGTTTATTGTCAATAGCAGAATCGGACAATTTGTTGGACATAACAAAGTAAAATTTTTGAATTCTTTAACTGGTTTTGTATGCGGAGTATACCAGACAAACAATTTTGAGGGATTGAGTAAAAGTATTGATGGTGGTTCCAATTGGGTATCGATTGATGTACCCAATGTTACTTATAATGATTTATCCATATATAATGAAGATACTATTTGGCTTGCCGCAAACGAAAGTCTAGTAGGTGGTGTTTACCGCACAACTAACGGTGGCGCAACATTGGAGCAGCAGTTTTCAGGGGGTAATCAGAACCCGAACAGGATATATATGTATAATGCAAGAATTGGATTTATGTGCAACAGCTCGGCGGCTTCGCCGAACATATACAAAACAACGAACAGTGGGGTGAACTGGAATGTTAACCTTCCAGGTGAATATTTTTTTGACATCCATTTTACCGACAGCTTAACTGGATGGAAATGTATGCCGGGTGTAATAGCCGGTGATTCATCTGTAAAAAAAACTACCAATGGTGGAGTAAACTGGTTTAAACAGACTTTACCCAGTGGAGGGATTATTACAGCCCCTGCAATCGGGAAATTTGCTTTTGTTAATGCCGATACGATATATGGTGTAGGCAGCGCAGCCTTTTACGGAGGCGGGCAGTTCAGGGGAATAATATTCAGGACAATTAATGGAGGAAATAATTGGCTGTTTCAGGTACCCGATACAACGATTCATATTTCTAGTTATTCATATGCGCAGTTTGTAAACGGAAAAACCGGCTGGGCATACAGTCAGACATCCGGAGTTCATACAATCAATGGAGGGGATACAAACTGGGTGCTGGGTGTTACACAAATAAGCTCAGAGATTCCGAAAGCTTACAGGCTTTATCAGAATTATCCAAACCCGTTTAATCCAAAAACAAATATTAAATACAGTGTGAAGAGTCAAACGTCAAACGTGAAACTAATAGTGTTTGATATTTTGGGAAAGCAAATTGCTGAACTCGTAAATCAAAAACAAACCGCAGGAACGTATGAAGTTGATTTTTCAGGAAACGGATATTCTTCAGGCATATATTTTTATCAACTAATTGTCACAAACGGAATGGAAGTATTCAGACAAACAAAAAAAATGATCCTGATAAAGTAAGCATAGAGTTAAGAACACTATTTCACTTTCACACCAATTCAAAAGAAAGGAGGCAGTTTCAGCAAATAAATAATACGGTACTTATGCTATGATTTAACGTTTTTTTACGCCACAGTTTTTATGATATAACCCATAATAACCCTTGGATTAGGCTGCCTTAATTAACCTGATTAAACAATTAAACATTACACCAAAATGAAAAATCCTAAATACAAAAAAATGATGCTTACGGTATTGTTTGCTCTTTTTGCTTTATGGAATTACAGCTTTAATACAACGGAAAACGCGCTTCAGCCAGCTCCGCCACCGGGACCAAATACGCCGGAAGGCAGGTTTTTAATTGGCTCGCTATCTTCTATGTGGGATGTAAACACACAGCATTACCAGGAAGGCAGGCTTAATTTAACTCACTTATACACCAATACCGAAAGCCCGGGACTTTTTCCCAAAGACCCTTCAAGGCATACGCCATCGGCAAATGCTACGGGTACAACGGAATATCTTTACTCACCCGTAAATACTGCCGCGATACAATCAACTCTTAACAATGTACATTCGCATAACGGTAGCCGTGTATTCTGGCAGAGACCTAAGATTGAGTGGCTTGTTTACGGGCAGAGCAGTATATATAAGGCGTTTCAGGATAACCTCGATTTATTTTTCTACGCTTTTAATGACGTAAGCGGGGTACCTTTTCCGGACTGGCAG
>JABFSP010000385.1 GCA_013140565.1 Ignavibacteria bacterium | reverse complement strand
CTTTTAATTGTATCATGCTCATTATTCTCTCAAACAGGCTGGTTCCCCTGTAATACCGGAACAAATAATGATCTTACCTCAGTTTCTTTCGTTGATCAAAATACAGGATGGGTGGCAGGATATAATAATACAGTTGATTATCATGGGGTGATCCTAAGATCAACTAATGGCGGTACTAATTGGGTATCACAGGTTGATGAATATAATTTTCAGCCTGAATCGATCTATTTTCTGGATGAAAATTCCGGGTGGAGCACCGGCAGCAGATTATTTGGAACAAATAGATCAGCAGTAAAAAAGACTACAAATAGCGGTACTACATGGATGAACGTAACTATCCCTGATACTTCAATCAGCACAAACTCAGTATATTTCATTGATCAAAACACAGGGTGGATATCGGGCAGGGATATCAACAATAAAGTAAAAATATTTAAAACCATGAACGGCGGTCTTAACTGGACGGTTATGGAAACAGATTTTATCAGCAGTAATCCCGGACCTAAAATTCAATTTCTAAACAGCAATACGGGTTACCTGGCTGCTTTACAGTTGATAAAAACAACTAACGGTGGATTAAACTGGAATATTTCGGATTTAGGTTCAAATGTGAATGCCTCGCAGCCTTATTTTGTAAATGCTAATACCGGCTGGGTAACAGGTTACTCACAACACCCGGCCGTTAATTATATTAAGAAAACAAATGATGGTGGAAATAGCTGGGTTTCGCAATTAGTGTATCCACTAGCTACCGGGCGCGCGGTATATTCAACTTACTTCATCAATTCAACCACAGGCTGGAGTGCAGGTTCAGAATACGTAAATTCTTCATTGATCCTGAAAACGACGAACAGCGGAGTTACCTGGAGTACACAAACAAGTCAGGCTTACACAAATTCTCTTTCATCAATATTTTTCATTAATGAAAATTATGGCTGGTCTGTTGGCACAAACGGAAGAATGCTCAGGACAACCGATGGCGGAGGGTCTTTGACCGCATTTGAAACAATAAGCAGCAGTATTCCAAAAAGTTATTCACTAAAACAAAATTACCCAAATCCGTTTAATCCGGTTACGTACATTGAATTCAGTATTCCAGAAACCGGTTTTGTTAAATTGAGTGTTTTTAGTTCAATTGGCAGGGAAATTGGTATATTGGTAAATGAACAGCTTCAGCCGGGGATTTACAGGACTCAGTTCGAAGGTTCAAGACTACCCAGCGGAGTTTATTTTTATACTCTTAACAGTAAAAATTATATGGAAACCAAAAAACTGGTATTAATAAAATAAAAACTATGTATGTATTTTGAAAAAGCGGTCAATTGACCGCTTTTTTTGTATCCACTTTTGAATTCATTGCTGCATGAACTTTTATTTCACAAATATCTTCTGTTCGCATTCATCAAAATCGCAGCAGGTATGACAGACTCGTTTCATAGCATCAAAGTCTTCAAGTTCAATATCTTTGGAAAGGTATGAATCCTTTACAGGCTCGTTTCTTAAGAGATCAGTGCTTAAATACTTTTTATTTGAATCAGGAAAAACTGTTGCAACAATAGAATCATCTCCAAGTTCATTTTGCGCCATTAATGCACCGATAAAATTAGCACCTGAAGATATCCCAACCGCCAGGCCAAGCTCGGCGGAAAGTTTTTGAGCCATGATGATCGCGTCACCATCATGTACGGCGATTACTTTGTCGGTTTTATCAAGCTCCATTATTTGCGGAATAAATTCATCTGATATTCCCTGTATTCTGTGCGAACCGACTTTATGCCCGGTTGTCAATGTTGGCGATTCTGCAGGCTCGATAGGATGAATTAGTACCTGAGGATGCAGTTCTTTTAGCCTTCTTCCTACACCCATAATTGTGCCGCCTGTACCTACACCGGCGCAAAATGCATCGGGTTTAAGCGAGCGGAACATTAGCTGCCACCAGATTTCAGGACCGGTATTTTCATAATGCGCTTCACAATTCGCATCATTTGAAAACTGGCATGGTAAAAATACGTTTTCATTGTTTCTGGCATGTTCTTCTGTCAGCTTTATGCTTCCTAAAAACCCTCCCTGCTCTCTGGTTACAGGGTGGATTTTCGCTCCCATGCTCGTAATCAGATCTACTCTTTCCCTGCTCATCCAGTCAGGCATAAATATGGTTACAGGGTGACCCAATGCCCTGCCAATTGCTGAAAATGATATTCCTGTATTTCCGCTTGTTGCCTCTACTATCCGGTCGCCGGGATTTATAGCTCCGCATAGATATGCTTTTTTCAATATATGTAATGCCATACGGTCCTTAATACTGCCGGTCATATTCAGGTTTTCTGATTTGGCATATATCTTCCTGGGTTTACCCTTATATGTGAATTTTATTTCAAGTAAAGGGGTATTGCCAATCAAATGTTTTAAACCCTTAAATCTTTTGGGGAGCGCTTTTGTTACGATATCAGCAGTATTTTCCATATGATAAATATTTACAATTCTATGAGTTATAATATAAAATTAAATAAATATTAATAATATCTAAATTTTTAAAACCAAATAAACAAAAAAAGAGCCTGAAATTCAGGCTCTTTTACTCATTTAAAATAAGAATAGACTATTTCAGTTTTGCACTGTATAAAATAGTTTCCATTGTCGCGTTGTTTTTATCAAAATTTGCAGTTGGTGTGAAAACATACAACACATAATTTCCTTTGCCGCCGTTCTCTATTGCACTCATTACATACATCATCATATCAGTACCGTCAATTTTACCTCTTGCTGCTGTAATGTATCCTTCCATGTTTCCTTCGGTGTATGCAAAAGCCTCACCATCGGGTTCAAAATCAAAGTCCGCAAGAGCAAGACCCAATAACTCATCTGAGGTAATTTGGTCATTTGAAAATATCACAAATGTAAGTCCAACAGATTTATCTTCACTCATTGCGGTAAATTTGGTCTCTGTATCTGAAGAAATAGTCCAGTTTGAAGGCGCGCTGAAAGTAAATTTTCCATCTTTTGATACCAATTCTGTCCACTCTGCCGGAACATCTGCTTTAAGTTCCTTTTTAGGAGCATCAGATTTCTTGAATTCTTTTTTCTTTTTATCGCCTTCTTTTTTATCTGTGGTCTGGGTTTTTGTATCAGTCTTGGTGTCTGTTTTTGTTTCGGTCTTTGTATCTTTTTTACCACCGCATCCTGATACAGCAAATGCAAACATGATTAAAAGTACCAAAAGTGAAGAAAAATTGAGTTTTTTCATAAAACCTTTCTATTGTTTAAAGAATTTATGCAATATAATTGTAAATGCTATATAAACCAAATAATTATAGTAAAATTCTGCTTTGAAACAAAAAAAAACACCTTCCATTTTTGGAAGATGTTTTTAATCAATAATTATAT